>NZ_JACARU010000015.1:112806-366901 GCF_013386425.1 Cedecea sp. P7760
CCGAGACGTTCACCGGTTCGATGGCGGCATGTGAAACTGTATTTGAAGTGAACGGAATATTCGCCTGCTCTGCATAAATAGAGCAAGTACCAGGTTAACGCTTAACCCAGTACACCGCCTCAAACGGCCTCAGGCTCATCTCGCCCGGCTTAGCGGCGGCGTCAGAGTAGTTACTCATCAGCACTTCCCATTCACCGTCATGGCCTTCCAGCTGCAGCCACTGTGCTTCACCGCTGAGGTTAGCGGCAACCACCAGCGTTTGCCCTTCGTGTTGCCGGCTGTAGCTCCACACCAGCGGATGCTCCGGAAGCAGATCCTGATAGTCACCCCAGGTCAGCACCGGCTCAGCCTTACGCAGCTTGATCAGCCGCTGGTAGGTATAGAACACCGAGTCGCTGTCTTTCAGCGCCGTTTCGGCGTTGACCGTCTGGTAGTTATCGCACAGGCCAATCCACGGCGTGCCTTCGCTAAAGCCTGCATTGTTGCCCGCATCCCACTGCATCGGCGTGCGGCTGTTGTCGCGTGACTTGCTGGCGAGAATAGACATCAGCGTGTCGCTGTCGCGCCCAAGCGTGCGCAGCTCGGCAAACATATTGAGGCTTTCCACATCGCGATACTGATCGATGCTGGAGAAATGCGGGTTGGTCATCCCAATCTCTTCGCCCTGGTAGATGTACGGCGTACCCTGCATGCCGTGCAGCACCATCGCCAGCATTTTCGCCGACGTTGTGCGCAGCTCGCCTTCGTGACCAAAACGGGAAACAATGCGTGGCTGGTCGTGGTTACACCAGAACAGCGCGTTCCAGGCCACGTTGTGCATGCCCTGCTGCCAGTGGTTGAAAATGGACTTCAGCTCCACGTAATCTGGTTTTGCCAGCGTCCATTTCTCGCCGCCCGGATAGTCGACCTTCAGGTGGTGGAAGTTAAAGGTCATCGACAGCTCGCTGCCGTCGAGGGCGCCATATTTCTGGCAGTTATCCAGCGAGGTGGAGGACATCTCGCCGACGGTCATCAGGCCGAGCGGCTTAAAGGCATCGCGGCTGAATTCCTGCAGGTACTCATGAACGCGCGGTCCGTCGGTGTAAAAACGGCGGCCATCACCTCCGTCAACGTCGTTCGGGAACTGCTGATCTTTGGAGATCAGGTTAATCACGTCGAGACGCAGGCCGTCCACTCCGCGGTTGGCCCAGAACTCACAGACCTTTTTCAGTTCGGCGCGAACCTCCGGGTTCTCCCAGTTGAGATCGGCCTGCTCGGGGGCGAACAGGTGCAGGTAATACTGCCCGGTTTCCGCCTGCCACTGCCAGGCGTTGCCGCCAAACTTCGAACGCCAGTTATTCGGCAGAACATCCGGCGTGCCGTCGCGCCAGATATAGAACTCGCGATACGGGCTGTGTTTATCCTGTGCCTGCTTAAACCAGTCGTGCTCGGTAGAGGTGTGGTTGAACACCATATCGAGCACCAGCCGAATGCCGCGCTGGTGGGCTTCAGCGACCAGTAAGTCGAAGTCTTCCAGCGTGCCGTAAGTTGGGTCGATGGCGCAGTAGTTGGCTACGTCGTAACCGTTATCTATCTGAGGTGAGACATAAAACGGCGTAATCCAGAGGGCGTCGACGCCCAGCGTCTTGAGGTAATCCAGACGCTTAATCACGCCTTTCAGATCGCCGGTACCGCTGCCGGTCGTGTCCTGGAAACTCTTCGGGTAAATCTGATAGATGACGCCGGTCTGCCACCAAGGAGGAGTGATATTCATAACGAATTCCTGCTAGCTGAAGGGGGGCATTGCTGCCCCCCGGTAAATCGAATTAAACCACCAACAATGTGCCCTGACGTAATTTGCGCTTATACACCACAGATGTCAGAACAATAGGTACGATGACTGCAATAACAATCGCAATAGCGTAGATGCCCCAGAACTTAGGCTGAATGGACAGAATACCCGGCAGGCCACCAACGCCGATGCCGTTTGCCATGACCCCGTTCAGTCCGCACAGCAGGCCGGCCAGGCCGGAACCTACCATCGCGCACAGCATCGGGAAGTGATACTTCAGATTGATACCGTACATCGCCGGCTCGGTGACGCCGAGGTAGGCAGAGATAGCCGCCGGGACGGAGATTTCACGCTCGTTTTGCTTGCGGCTGCAGATAATGATGCCGACAACCGCAGAAGCCTGCGCGATGTTAGACAGCGCAATCAGCGGCCAGACCGGCGTGCCGCCCATGCTCTGAATCATCTGCATGTCGATGGCAAGCGTGGTCTGGTGAACGCCGGTGATAACCAGCGGTGCATACAGGAAGCCAAACAGCGCGGCGCCAACAGGGGCGAAGCTGCCGGTCATCAGGTGACGAACCGCGAAGGCAACGCCGTCACCGATCATGCGGCCGAATGGCCCAATCACGGTGTGCGCCAGGAATACGGCGAGGATCAGCGAGCAGACCGGCACGATAACCAGGTAAAGGTAATCCGGCACGATGCGTTTCATGCGTGTTTCAATGAAGCCGAGCGCCAGGCCCGCCAGCAGCGCAGGAATAACCTGTGCCTGGTAGCCGACTTTCTCGATGGTGAACCAGCCGAAGTTCCACACTTCCGGGATCTTGCTGCCAAGCTCATAGGCGTTCATCAGCTGCGGTGACACCAGCGTGACGCCCAGCACGATGCCGAGGATCGGCGTCCCGCCCATTTTCTTCACCGCAGACCAGCAGATACCCACCGGCAGATAGAAGAAGATAGCCTCGCCAATCAGCCACAGGAAGTCGTACACGGTTTTCAGCGCCGGATACATCTGGGCAAGGGTTTCCCCGTTGCTCATCGGCAGGTCGCCAATCACGTTACGGAAGCCGAGGATCAAACCCCCGCTTATCAGCGCTGGCAGCAGCGGGAAGAAGATCTCCGCGAAGTGCGAGATCAGCTGTTCGTGCCATTTCATGTTTTGGCGGGCCGCCGTTTTGGCCTGCTCTTTGTCGGCGGAGTCGAGCCCGGTAGTGGCAATCAACGCTTTGTAATAATCATCCACATCGGTACCGATAACCACCTGGAACTGGCCGGCGTTGGTAAAGCAGCCTTTCACCATTGGCAGGTTTTCGATCTCTTTAGGATGGGCATTTTCGGGATGGTTCAGTACAAAACGCAGTCGGGTAATACAGTGGCTGACGGTGGCGATATTCTCGCGTCCGCCAACCAGTTCGATCAGTTTATCGATGTCTTGTTGTTTTACTTTGCTCATAAGTAACACCCTGGGTAGGAGGTAATGACCTGTAGTAAGGGTAGCCGGGAATCTATTTTACGAAAATGGGAACGTTCCCGAAATCGGGCGAAGATCACAAAATCCCGCTTAGGGGAGGTTTTATTGCAGGTGGCTTGGGACGACGATTTGCCGCAGCTGTTGGCCCTGGGAGATCTGCCCGATCAGCTGTAAAGCCGCGGCGCGACCGGCTTCGGCATAGCCTGGGTCGACGGTAATAATTTCAGGATGCAGAAACTTCATCAGCGGCGTGTTGCCCACGCTCGCCAGCTTGATCTCGCTGAGGTTTTGCTGCTGGAGATACTTGCTCGCGCCCAGCGCCAGGGTGTCGGTGGCGCACAGCAGGGCGGTGGTTTTCGGGGTCAGCACTTCAACAACGTGGTCGTAACCCTGCTTCATGGCCAGGCCCGGCAGGGCGGCATTAGGGGCAATATCGTGGTCACGGCAAAAAGCGAGATAAGCCTGATGACGGCGGTAGCCGGTGGTTACGTCCCCGTGGGGCACGCCGAGGAAGCTGATGTCGCGGTGGCCCTGCTGGTAAAGCGTCGACATCAGGATCTGAATGGCGCCTTCATCGTCATAACACACCGAGGCGAAGCCGCTGGCGTCTCGCGCCATCAGCACCAGCGTGGAGCGCCAGGGCTGCAGGATTTTCTCGTCGATGCCGGTGAAGCCAAACAGAATCACGCCGTCAATGTTGCGACGGCGCAGCATGCCGAGGTGTTCTTCAACCATGTCCGGCGAAAACTGGCTTTCCATCATGATGGGATCGTAACCCTGCTCGTAAAGAGACGGCAGCATGGTTTGCACCGCCAGGTTTTCCGACAGGGAGTCCAGACGGGTGACAATAATGGCGACAACTTTATCGCTTTGCCCACGCATGGCGCGCGCCGAGCGGGAAGGGGAGAACTCGTGCTGCTGCATCACCGCTTCAACCCGTTCACGCGTGCGGGCGCTGACGCCGCTTTCATTGTTCAATACGCGAGAAACGGTAGATTTCCCAACGCCGCTGAGGCGGGCGATATCTTTAATGGTAAGGCGAGTTTGCATAGCAGTTCTTTTTCCTGGCGGTCACGGTGCAAAAAAGCTCGTTCTTCATCAGGCCTGGCGGCGAGTGCCGCTTCTTTAGGGCCACGAGCGCAGTGATTGTCACTCGTTTGCCACCAACCTGTAATCCTGATTATTTAGAATATACTTAGTAAGAGTAAAATTTTAACTCAGTATCCCGTTCCCACGATGGGCAAAATCTGGTTTACAAAAGGTTTAGTTTCACGGGCGTAGTATACCGGGCATTCTCATTATGCCAGAAGGCGTAATGCTATTTATCTTTCAACGCTACCGGAGATGACATGGAACCCGATCCCAGTCCTCACCCTGAAATAACAGGAATTTTCCGGTAAGCCACAGGTTAACGCCCGCTGCCTTACCGGTTTTGTAAGGCAGTGACGACCCCCTCTTTATACGTCCCTGCTTGTTGATGCTCTCCTGCCTGGTGCAGCTTTGTTGCGCCTGCAGGAAACTTAGGTACCGCTCATGACGGTGCTAAGGACGTTTATGCAATTTAAAAACCTCACCCGTCAGCTGATGTCCCAGCTGAGCCGCCACCTGCCTCGCCGCCTGGTGCAGCGCGATCCTATGCCCGACGGCAACGTCGTGGCCAAAGCCGCAGACATTCCGGCGACGCTGACTCAGGCCTGCCTGAAATATGCCGCCGCCAGCGAAGAGCAGCTCTATATTGAGTTTGGCAGCCATCCGGAAGGGCTCAACGAGCGCGAAGTGGAAAAGGCGCGCGAAGCTCACGGCCTGAACCAGATCCCGGCGCAGAAACCTTCCCCGTGGTTTGTGCACCTTTGGGTTTGCTACCGCAACCCGTTCAACCTGCTGCTAACGGCGCTGGGGATTTTCTCCTACGCCACGGAAGACGACCTGTTTGGCGCAAGCGTTATCGCCCTGATGGTGGTGATTTCCACGCTGCTGAACTTCATTCAGGAAACCCGCTCCACCCGTGCGGCGGATGCGCTCAAGGCGATGGTCAGCAACACCGCCACCGTGCTGCGCGTTATCAACGAACAGGGTGAATATGCCTACGTAGAAGTCCCGCTGGACCAGCTGGTGCCGGGGGATATCGTCAAGCTTGCCGCAGGCGACATGATCCCAGCCGACCTGCGCGTTATGCAGGCGCGTGACCTGTTTGTGGCGCAGGCTTCGCTGACCGGGGAGTCGCTGCCGGTCGAGAAAGTGGCCGTCAGCCGCCAGCACGATCAGCACAACCCGCTGGAGTGCGACAACCTCTGCTTTATGGGCACCAACGTCGTCAGCGGCACGGCGCTGGCTATGATTATCGCCACCGGCGGTAACACCTGGTTCGGGCAGTTGGCCGGGCGGGTCACCCAGCAGGAAAGCGAGCCTAACGCCTTCCAGCGTGGGATCAGTCGCGTTAGCTGGCTGCTGATCCGCTTTATGCTGGTGATGGTGCCGGTGGTACTGCTGATCAACGGCTTCACCAAAGGCGACTGGTGGGAAGCGGCGCTGTTCTCACTCTCCGTTGCCGTCGGCCTGACGCCGGAAATGCTGCCGATGATCGTCACCTCCACGCTGGCGCGCGGGGCGGTGAAGCTGTCGAAACAAAAAGTCATTGTGAAGCACCTCGACGCTATCCAGAACTTCGGCGCGATGGACATCCTGTGTACCGATAAAACCGGTACCCTGACCCAGGACCGCATCGTGCTGGAAACCCACACCGATATCTTCGGCGAGCAAAGCGATCGCGTGCTGCACACCGCCTGGCTGAACAGCCACTACCAAACCGGGCTCAAAAACCTGCTGGACGTGGCGGTACTTGAAGGCGTTGATGCCGACCACGCCCGCACGGCGGTTGCCCGCTGGCACAAAATAGATGAAATCCCCTTCGACTTTGACCGCCGCCGCATGTCGGTTGTGGTCTCCGAGCAGTCAGACGTGCATCAGCTTATCTGCAAAGGCGCGCTGCAGGAGATCCTCAACGTTTGTACTCACGTGCGCCACGGCGACGAGATTGTTCCGCTCAGCGAAGGGATGCTGAAACGCATTCGCAGCGTGACCGACTCGCTGAACAGCCAGGGCCTGCGCGTGGTTGCCGTCGCCACCAAATTCCTGCCTGCCCGCAGCGCAGACTACAGCCGCGTGGATGAGTCAGACCTGATCCTCGAAGGCTACATTGCCTTCCTCGATCCGCCGAAAGAAACCACCGCACCGGCGTTAAAAGCGCTGAAAGCCAGCGGCATTGCGGTAAAAATCCTGACCGGCGACAGCGAGCTGGTCGCGGCGAAAGTGTGCCGTGAAGTCGGGCTGGAAGTCGGCGACCTGATCGTCGGCAGCGACATCGAAGAGATGAGCGATGACGAGCTGGCGCGCGTTGCGCTGCAAACCACGCTGTTTGCCCGCCTGACGCCGATGCACAAAGAGCGCATCGTTCGCCTGCTGCGCGGTGAAGGCCACGTGGTGGGCTTTATGGGCGACGGCATTAACGATGCCCCGGCCCTGCGTGCGGCGGATATCGGTATTTCCGTAGACGGCGCGGTGGATATCGCCCGTGAAGCCGCCGACATTATTCTGCTGGAAAAAAGCCTGATGGTGCTGGAAGAGGGCGTTATCGAAGGTCGTCGTACCTTCGCCAACATGCTCAAATACATCAAAATGACCGCCAGCTCCAACTTCGGTAACGTCTTCAGCGTGCTGGTGGCCAGCGCTTTCCTGCCGTTCCTGCCGATGCTGCCGATTCACCTGCTGATCCAGAACCTGATGTACGATGTCTCTCAGGTGGCGATTCCGTTTGATAACGTCGACGATGAGCAAATCAAACAGCCGCAGCGCTGGAACCCGGCCGACCTGGGCCGCTTTATGGTGTTCTTCGGGCCGCTCAGCTCCATCTTCGACATCGTCACCTTCGGCGTGATGTGGTGGATTTTCAAAGCGAATACCCCGGAGGCGCAAACGCTGTTCCAGTCCGGCTGGTTCGTGGAAGGCCTGCTGTCGCAAACCCTGATTGTGCACATGATCCGTACCCGCCGTATTCCGTTCCTGCAAAGCCGCCCGGCGTGGCCGCTGATGATGATGACGCTGCTGGTGATGGCGCTGGGGATTGCGCTGCCGTTCTCACCGCTGGCTGAGTACCTGCACCTGCAGGCGCTGCCGCTGAGCTACTTCCCGCTGCTGGTGGTTATTCTGGCGGGCTACGTGATGCTGACCCAGGCCGTGAAAGGCTTCTACAGCCGCCGCTACGGCTGGCAGTAATCTCAAAAAATGGCGAGATGTGATCCACATCTCGCCGCCGCCTTGCTGAAAAATCCTTCACGTGATAACAGATTGTTTTTGCTATTTTCTGGCCCGTCACGTGAAAGGATTACTCATGTTCAAATCGCTTCGTTTTAGCCTGCTGGCCGCAGGTATCGCCGTTGCCTGCCAGGCACACGCCACTCCGGCAGGGGACTTACCGCTCATGCCCTGGCCGCAGCAGGTCGAGCTTCCGGCAACGCAGGGCAGCCTGCCGCTGACTAACGCTGTTTCTATCGCCATTAGCGGCGACAAGCTGGACGGGGCCGTCGATCGCTGGCGTCAGCGCATTAGCCTGCAAACCGGCTGGCAGCTACAGCCTGCCGTCACGCAGCCGGCGAAACCCACGATTGCTATCCAAATCAAACAAGTAGTCGATCCGCTGCCTAAAGCCGACAGCGACGAAAGCTATGCGCTAAGCGTCACCGCAGAGGGAGTAAAGCTCACCGCGAACACGCGCTTTGGGGCGATGCGCGGCATGGAAACCGTGCTGCAGCTGATTCAAAATGGCCCGCAGAATACGTCGATTCCTTATGTAGACATTAAAGATGTACCGCGCTTCCCCTGGCGTGGGCTGCTGCTCGACTCGGCCCGCCACTTTATGCCGGTGAACGACATTCTGCGCCAGCTGGACGGCATGGCCGCCGCCAAGCTGAACGTTTTCCACTGGCACCTGACGGATGATCAGGGCTGGCGTTTCGCTTCCACTCATTATCCGAAGTTACAGCAGCTGGCGAGCGACGGGCAGTTCTACACTCAGGCGCAGATGAAGCAGGTTGTGCGCTATGCCACATCGCTGGGCATTCGCGTGGTGCCGGAAATTGACTTGCCTGGGCACGGCTCAGCGCTGGCGGTGGCTTATCCGGAGCTGATGAGCGCGCCGGGGCCTTACCAGATGGAGCGCAACTGGGGCGTTCTGAAACCGCTGCTGAACCCGGCTAACGAAGCCGCCTATAAGTTTGTGGATACGCTAATTGGCGAAGTTACCGCTATTTTCCCGGACAGTTATCTACATATCGGCGGTGATGAGGTAGATGACAGCCAGTGGAAAGAAAACGCCGCCATCCAGCAGTTTATGAAGCAGCATAATCTGGCGGACTCCCACGCGCTGCAAACCTATTTCAACCAGCGGCTGGAGAAGATCCTCGAAAAACATAAGCGTCAGATGATGGGCTGGGACGAGATTTATCACCCGGATCTGCCGAAAAACATTTTGATCCAGTCCTGGCAGGGGCAGGACTCGCTGGGCGCGATCGCGGCTAACGGCTACAAAGGCATTTTGTCGACGGGCTTTTATCTCGACCAGCCTCAGTCAACCGCCTACCACTACCGCAATGAAGTGCTGCCGGTGGGGCTGAACGGCGTGGATCATATTAGCGAAGCCGACAGCGCGCAAAGCTGGTTCTTCAGCATGCCTCGCCTGAAAGGCAGCGCGGTGGAAGGCAGCTTCACGCTGGTGAAAAACGACGGCGGCTGGCGCGGGTTTATCGACTTCAAGGGCAAATCCCGCCGCGCGGTTCACGATGTGAAATGGCTGAGCCCAACCCAGGTGACCTTCACGGTGGATACCTGGATGGGGGAAACTCGCCCGGTTGTGACGGTGGAAAACGACAAGCTTAGCGGCTACTTCCTCGTGGGCAACGTGCGCTATCCGGCCACCGGGCAGAAGCTGGAAGGTGTTCCGGACGGCAAGCAACCTGTGGTGCCGACCGAAGCGCAGATGAGCAATATTCTCGGCGGCGAAGCGGCCCTGTGGGCGGAAAACATCATTTCTCCGCTGCTGGATATCAAGCTGTGGCCGCGTACCTTTGCGGTAGCCGAGCGCCAGTGGTCGGCGAAAGACGTAACCGACGTCGACAACATGTACCAGCGTATGCAGGCGATTGACGCCTGGTCGACGGTGTCCGTTGGCCTGCGTCAGCACACCGAATCCGTCACTCAGCTGACGCGCCTTGCCGGTACGCCGGAGATCATGCCGCTGCAGATCCTCGCTCAGGCGATTGAACCCGCGCAGTATTACACGCGTCAACACCTCAAGTTCCAGGCCGGAAACTACAATCACTTTGAGCCGCTGAACCGCTTTGCCGACGCGTTGGGGGCAGAAAGCGGTCAGGTGAGGGCAATTAATAGCTGGGTGGATAAACTGATTGCCGACCCGGAAGACAGCAACAGCGCGGAGGCGCTGCGCCATATCTTCTCTCGCTGGCAGAGCAATACCCCGGACGTACTGGCGCTGATCGACGGCAATTACGTGCTGAAGCCGCTCAAGCCGGTTGCCGAAGATGTGGATAAGCTTGCCGGGCTGGGCTTAAGGCTGACGGATCTGGTAGCGAAGCAAGGATCGCTCAACGATGACGAGCTTAAGGCCATTCAGGCTCAGCTGGATGCTGCGGCGCAGACTCGAGATGAAGTGGTGATTGCGGCGGTTTATCCGCTGGAAAAACTGCTGCGGGCCGTTGTGAAGTAAGGCAATAAAGTAGCCCCGCGAAAGCGGGGCCAGAAGCAAAAGCGCTGCGGCGAATTAGCGGCGAACGGCGATAGCTTCGATTTCGATTTTCACGTCTTTAGGCAGACGAGCCACTTCCACGCAGGAGCGAGCCGGGAAGGTCGCTTTATGCTCGTTGAAGAAGGCTTCGTAGGTAGCGTTAACGGTCGCGAAATCGTTCAGATCTTTAACGAACACGGTGGTTTTTACGATATCGCCAACTTTCAGGCCCGCGGACTCAACGATAGCCTGCACGTTTTCGAGGGACTGACGAGCCTGAGCGGCTACGTCTTCCGGCACTTCGCCGGTTTTTGGATTAACCGGGATCTGCCCGGAGGTGATGATCATGCTGCCAAGATCTACGCCCTGAACATAAGGACCGATAGCGGCCGGTGCGTTTTCCGTGCTAAGCGTACGTGACATACTTTCTCCTTAGTATTGGATATAAACTCCCGCCCATTATAGGGATGGGAGCTTGCTTGTCATTAGTCGGTCGTTAATCTGCCAGCACGACGTGACGGGCGAACTCTTTCTCGCAATATTTGCACTTCAGGCTGATATCGTCGGCGCGCTGCTTCACGGCGAACGAAGACGCTACCGGCTCGTTGTGGCTGATGCAGTTGGTGTTCGGGCAGTGCAGCACTTTCTCGATACGCTCCGGCAGGCTCGGGGTGCTTTTACCCACCACTTCGTATTCGTCGATGCGGTTTACCGTCGCGTTAGGGGCATACAGCGCCAGCTGGTTCACCTGCTCGTCGGTCAGGAAGGTGTTCTCAATTTTAATCAGATCTTTGCGGCCCAGCTCGCGGGACGGCAGATTCAGGCCGATGGTGATGCGCTGGTCGGTTTTGGTCAGCTGGAACAGCGTCAGCAGCTTAAAGCCAACCTGAGCCGGAATATGGTCGATAACGGTGCCGCGCTTGATGGCTTCAACCTGCAATTTATTATCGTGCGTCATCTTATTGTCCTCTCACTTAAACCAGTTCGCGATTCAAAACCAGCGCCAGCAGCGCCTGGCGAGCAAAAATGCCGTTACCTGCCTGCTGGAAATACCAGGCGTGCGGCGTGCTGTCTACATCGGTGGTTATTTCATCCACGCGCGGCAGCGGGTGCAGCACCTTCATGTTGCTGCGTGCGCCGGTCAGGTCGGCGGCGCGCAGGATAAACTGCGCCTTAACGTTGGCGTACTCGGACGGGTCGAGGCGCTCTTTTTGCACGCGGGTCATGTACAGAATATCCAGCTCGCCTACCACGTCGTCGATGGACTCATGGCGGCTCCAGGCAATCCCTTTCTCATCCAGCATATCGAGAATGTACTGCGGCATCGCCAGCGCGGCCGGGGCGATAAAGTAGAAGCGGTTGCCGTTGAACTTCGCCAGCGCCTGGGCCAGAGAGTGCACGGTGCGGCCATATTTCAGGTCACCGACCATGGCGATATTCAGGTTTTCCAGGCGGCCCTGGGTTTCCTGAATGGTGAACAGGTCCAGCAGGGTTTGGGTTGGGTGCTGGTTGGCACCGTCGCCTGCGTTCAGAACAGGGATCTCACCGGAAAACTCGGTGGCCAGGCGAGCCGCACCTTCCTGCGGGTGGCGCATCACGATGGCGTCAACGTAGGTACTGATGACGGAAATGGTATCCGCCAGCGTCTCGCCTTTCTTGCCCAGCGAAGTGTTGCTGCTGTCGGAGAAACCCACCACCGAAGCGCCCAGGCGGTGAATGGAGGTTTCAAAAGAGAGGCGGGTGCGGGTGGATGCTTCAAAGAAGCAGCTGGCGATAACCTTATGCTTCAGCAGCTCCGGCTGCGGGTTAGCCTTCAGCTTTGCCGCGGTTGCCAGCACCAGTTCAAGTTCTTCGCGACTGAGATCATTGATGGAAATGATGTGTTTTTTATAGAGCGGGTTAGTCATGTTTCTCTCCTGTTCTCGGTCCGACGGGCAAAAAAAAGGCCCCTCAACGAGGGGCCTTAGCAATTTGGGAATTTAGAAATTCGACGCTGCAACGGGAAGAAAAACGCCCTGCCGCGTCTGTTTTCAGACGGCGCGCTGCGGCATTTTTTTGAACACAGTGGACCATGCTTCCTCCCGGCAAATTGTGGCGCATTATACGCGCGTACGTGTTCTCTGCAAGCGCTAAAATCACACTTTTTAGGGGGGCGGCAATCGGTTGCGGCGAGCCTATGCTAAACCCAGCGTGCGCATAATACGGTGATGCACCTGCGGCGTTTTGCGGATCTCACGGGGGGCAATCCACACGACGCTGCTGCCGGCGACCACGCCTAAAATCTCGGCGATGGCGTGGTGATCGAGTATTTTTGCTATCGCTCTGCCGTAGCCGGATACCGTATGAACCATCACAAACTCGCGGTTGTGCTCAACGCTGATAACCATTTCGGCCACCGAGCGTGCCGCATTCGGCTGCGGCAGGGTCATCGGGCTGAGGGCATAGATCTTTTGTCCTTTAGCGTTACGCATTTTGATGACGCCCAGCAGCTTGAGCAGGCGGGAGACGGTGGACTGGCTGATGGCTTCAAAGCCGTGCTGCTTCAGGTCATGACGTAGCTGCTCCTGGGAGTGATAGCTCTTATGGCTGATGAGCTGCTGGCATAGCTCAAGCTGGCGCTGCTCTTTCTCGGACGAGAGTCGGGAGATCCTCATGATATTCACCACTCCTTTGATTGCTGGCGCGTTACCAGACATGGTGGATGTCTGAAACCGTTTGATAGAAAAGCCTTTGCCGATCTTATCGTTTAAAAATATCGTCAATTTGTTGAATTAAAGAACTTAACGCCACTAATGTGGCGTTAATGTCGTCAGGATATCTGTAAATTTCCGCTTATCACCAGTTTTAATGTCCACGCGGCCAGCGCCAGGATGGCAATCGCTATGGCCAGCTCATAGCTTTTCAGCAGCGGTTGGCCCTGGGACTTTTTCTGCCACAGGAACACCAGAATCCCAGGCGTAAACAGCAGCGAGCTCAGCAGCATTGAGTCACCGGCGGCGTAACAGAGCCAGAAGCCGTAAACCGTCGCAATCAGGCCAAGCACAATGCCACCGGTGCGCGATTCGCCCTGTTTGTAGCGTTCTCCGGTCCAGGCCAGCTTTAACCCGTAGGCGGCGCTGAACAGGTAGGGCGGCAAAATGGCCGCGGTGGCGATGGAAAACAGCGCCTGATAGCCCGCGGCGTAGAACAGGGTCAGGATCAGGAAGATCTGAATTAAGCCATTGGTGATCCACAGCGAAAATGAGGGCGAATGGCGGGCATTTTCTTTCGCAAAAACTTTGGGGAAAATGCCGTCAATAGCGGCGACACGCGGTAATTCTGCGGCGAACAGCGTCCAGGCCAGCAGCGCCCCGGCAACCGAAAGAATCACCCCGCCGGCAACGAACTTAGCGCCCCACGGCCCGACCACGCTTTCCAGCACGCCGGCCATTGACGGGTTTTTCAGCCCGGCCAGGCTCGCCTGATCGAGAATGCCCATCGACAGCACGCTAACCAGCACGTAAATCGCCAGCGCGCCCAGCAGCCCAATAACCGTGGCCTTACCGATATCCTCACGTTTTGCGGCACGTGCGGAAACGACGGTCGCCCCTTCAATACCGATGAACACCCAGGTGGTCACCAGCATGGTGTTTTTCACCTGATCGAAAATCTCCGGGCGTGACCCTTCGACCAGCATCATGCGGCCCCAGAAATCTGCCGTGAACACGCCAATCCGGAAGGCAATCAACACCGCGACGATAAACACCAGCAGAATAATGACCTTCACCACGGTAAGAATGGTGTTGATATAGGCGGCTTCACGCACTCCTCGAAGCACCAGGGCATGAACTAACCAAAGCACGATGGAGGCGCCGATAATCGACGGCAGGTTGTTTCCATCGCCAAAAACCGGGATGAAAAAGCTCATGGCGCTGAACAGCAGCACCGCATAAGAGACGTTGCCGAGCCAGGCGGAGAACCAGTAGCCCCAGGCGGACTGGAAGCCGATAAAGTCGCCAAACCCGGCGCGGGCATAGCTGTAAACGCCGCCGTCAAGATCGGGGCAACGGGCGCTGAGATTCTGATAAATAAACGCGAGGCAAAGCATGCCCACGCCGGTAATCACCCAGCCAATCAGCAGCGCGCCGGGTGAGGCTACTGAAGCAAAGTTTTGCGGCAGGCTAAACACGCCGCCGCCGATCATTGAGCCTATAACCAGCGCAACCAGCGCGCTGAGCCCGAGTTTTCTCTCACTGCTTGCGGAGGTGTCTGTGGCACCTTCATGGGTAACATCGGCCATTTCCTTTTCTCCCGCTGCGCCAGGCAGCATAAGGGCAAAACGGGCAGCGAGAGGTTCTCACTGCCCGACAGCGTTACGCGCCGAGCGTGGCAACCATCACGGCTTTGATGGTGTGCATACGGTTTTCGGCTTCGTCGAAGACGATGGAGTGTTTTGACTCAAAGACCTCTTCGGTCACTTCCAGCCCCTTCAGGCCGTAGGTTTCTTCGATCTCTTTGCCGACTTTGGTGTGTTCGTTGTGGAAGGCGGGCAGGCAGTGCATGAACTTGACGTTCGGGTTGCCGGTCGCGTTGAGGACGTTCTGGTTAATCTGGTACGGCGTCATGATGCTCACGCGTTCGGCCCAGGCTTCTTTAGGTTCACCCATCGAAACCCAAACGTCGGTGTAGAGGAAATCTACCCCCGCAACACCCTCCGCTACGCTGTCGGTCAGCATAATGCGCCCGCCGGTTTCTTTGGCGATGGCGCGGCATTGTTCGACCAGCGCCGCCTCAGGCCAGAAGGCTTTTGGCGCTACCAGGCGAATGTCCATGCCCATCTTGGCGGCACCCACCATCAGGGAATTGCCCATGTTGTTGCGGGCATCGCCGAGATAGGCGAAGGAGAGATCCTTCAGTTTTTTGCCCGGCGCATGTTCCAGCATGGTCATCAGGTCGGCGAGGATCTGGGTCGGGTGGAATTCATTGGTCAGCCCGTTCCACACCGGCACGCCCGCGAATTCTCCCAGCTCTTCGACGATGTCCTGGCCATAGCCGCGGTATTCAATCCCGTCGTACATGCGCCCCAGCACGCGAGCGGTGTCCTTCATCGACTCTTTATGGCCGATTTGCGATCCGCTTGGCCCGAGGTAGGTCACCAGCGCGCCCTGGTCAAACGCGCCGACCTCAAAGGCGCAGCGGGTACGGGTGGAGGTTTTTTCGAAGATCAGCGCGATGTTTTTACCGCATAGCGTTTTTTTCTCAGTACCGGCCTGTTTGGCGGCCTTCAGGTCACGAGCCAGGTCGATGAGGTACTGAATTTCTGCAGGTTTAAAGTCGAGGAGTTTCAGGAAATTACGGTTTTTTAAGTTGATAGTCATTTTCGTTATCCTTGAAGAGTAATAGTTTGCTGACCCTCACCCCGGCCCTCGCCCTAAAAGGGAGAGGGGGGAAGTGCAGGCGACTCTGTTTTATCCCCTCGCCCTAAAAGGGAGAGGGGGGAAGTGCAGGCGACTCTGTTTTATCCCCTCTCCCCTCGGGGGAGAGGGTTAGGGTGAGGGGTTTTCACCGCCCCCGAATAAGCGTGCCTTTCTCACCGGCCAGAATCGCCGGGCCATCTTCCAGCGCGCCAATCCCGGCGATGCCGTGGCAGCTGGCGACAAAGCGGCTGCAGGCGGCCACTTTGGGGCCCATCGATCCGGCGTCAAAGCTCATCCCTTCCAGCTCAGTCGGTGTCACGCTGGTGAGCGGGCGCTGCGCCGGCGTGCCCCAGTTGAGGTAAACCGCGTCGGCGTCGGTCAGGATCAGCAGGGCGTCGGCCTCTATCTGGCGGGCCAGCAGCGCGGCGGAAAGGTCCTTATCAATGACCGCTTCAATCCCGTGGTAGCCGTCGGCTTTCTCCACCACCGGCACTCCGCCGCCGCCGTTGCAAATGACCAGATGGTCACGCTGAATCAGAGCCGTAATGGCATCGCTCTCGACGATGCGTTTGGGCTGCGGTGACGGCACCACGCGGCGGAAATACTGCCCGTCAGCTTTTACCGACCAGCCTTTGTCACGCACCAGCTCATCCGCCTGCTCCTTGCTGTACACCGGGCCGATATACTTGGTCGGATTGCTGAAGGCCGGGTCCTGCGGATCCACTTCAACCTGCGTCAGCAGCACGCTGACTTCACGGTCAGGCAGATGATTTTTCAGCGCCTGCTGCAACATGTAGCCGATCATTCCCTGGCTCTCTGCGCCAAGAACGTCCAGCGGATAAGGGCTCACGTTTTGGTAGGCGCTGTTTTGCAGGGCAAGCAGGCCAACCTGCGGGCCATTGCCGTGCACCAGCACAACGCGCCAGTCGCTGGTGAGCCGGGCGATAGTTTTCGCCGCCAGCTCGATGTTTTTGCGCTGCAGGTCGGCTTCCAGCGGTTCTCCGCGTTTCAGCAGAGCATTCCCGCCGAGCGCCACAACCAGCGTGGGTTTTAGTTCCATATGCTTTGCTCCCTTAAATTCCGTCGCGGTCCAGCGGGCAGCTCATGCAGCGTGCGCCGCCGCGCCCGCGCCCCAGTTCATCGCCAGGAATCGGCAGAACGGTGATCCCGGCTTTGTCGTATTTCTCGTTGGTCCAGATGTTGCGTTCGTAGCCGATAACGACGCCGGGGCGAACGGTCAGCACGTTGTTGGCGTCGTTCCACTGCTCACGTTCGGCTTCAAAGGCGTCGCCGCCGGTGGTGATGAGCTTGACCTGATCGATACCCAGCGCTTTTTCGATGGCGTTTACCAGGCTGGTTTCCTGGTGGCGTTTGATGCCGCCGTGGCCGTCAGGGGTTAAGGTCCAGCACTGCACGTCTTTGCGGACGACTTCCGGGTAAACGGAGAAGGTGTCGATATCGAGATGGGTCATGACGGTGTCGAGGTGCATGCAGGAGCGGTGTTTCGGCAGCTCGACGGCAATTACGCGGGTTGCCTGCTGGTGTTTGAATAATGATTCAGCGAGGAACTCTATGCCCTGAGGCGTGGTGCGTTCGGACATGCCAATTAATACCGCACCGCGGCCAATGACTAATACGTCTCCGCCTTCCAGCGTGGCATGGTCGTAATTAATATTTTCATCGCCGTAATATTTAATGAATTTTCCGTCGGTAAATGCCGGATGCCAGCGATAAATTGCTCTTAAATTATTGGTTTCACGTTGGCGAGCCGCTTTCGCCATTGGATTAATAGAGACGCCGTTATAAATCCAGCAGGATGTATCGCGGGTAAATAAATGATTTGGCAGTGGCTTCATAATAAAATCGGTCGCGGCGTGAGTATCCACCACCATATTTTTTATGTGTGTTGGGATTTCTCCGTAGGTCAGCCCACCAGAAAGGCGGCGCGCCAGTTCACGATGTGGCATATCGGCCAGCCAGCCGCGCACATCGGAGGCGAAAGCCGGCCCCAGACGGTAGTCTGAAACCTGCGTGTTCAGCAGCCAGGCCTTGGCATCGCTGACGTCCAGCGTCTGCGTCAGCAGGTCGGTGAGCAGCAGAACCTCGACGCCTTCGCCGCGCAGGGTGTTGGCGAACACATCATGTTCTTCACCGGCACGTTCAACCGACAGCACGTCGTCAAATAATAATTCCTGACAGTTTGAAGGGGTAAGTCTTTTCAGGCTGAGGTTTGGGCGATGCAGCATCACGCTACGTAATTGACCTATTTCGGAACCGACATAATGTTTGTCCATGACTATTCCTTTGCATTAATCTGGAGATAAAAGTGCCTGTGGCGCAATGAATATTGCGTCGCGATTTTAATAACCCGTTAAGTTGTCTTCGTGGCGTATCTTAATTTCTTCACAACCATTTAATGTGAGGTTTATCACGTGTTCAAGGCTGTTTTTATTTGTCTTGTTATTAATTGATGGGTGTCAGGAAATAGCAATTATACGGGTGGTGATAAATGCATAATTACTCGCTGAAGGGGTTTTGATTATTTCTGAGTGTTAAAGGGTTGTGATTTTATGCGAAAACAGGAATTTCTTAATGCATTGATTATTAATGTTATTTATTCTCAGTTTGAATGGTTATTCATTGTGGATTTTGTTTAATGCCGTGCAGGGAAGAAAATAGAACAATAGTTATTTTCAATCTGACATGAATGCAGTGAATGGAAACTGTGAGCGGGAAGAGTTTTTTCTTATTACTTACGATAAAACAAGGTGTTGGCGGTGTGTTCAAACTGACGGTGTATGAGGTTATGCCTTTTTTGTGCATAAAAAACGCGGGTGATGCACCAGACACGCAACATCTTTAGTAATAAACATGCGGAGGAAAAGAAAACCCCTCGGACGGGAAAGCCGCCGAGGGGCCAGGATAAGCCCTGGGAGCGAAAAAACTATTTTGCCAGCGTGGCGACCATAACGGCCTTGATGGTGTGCATCCGATTTTCAGCCTGGTCGAATACGACGCTGTGGGAAGACTCAAAGACTTCGTCGGTAACCTCCATGCCGCCGTGCAGGTCAAACTCCAGCGCCATTTGCTTGCCCAGCGTGGTTTGATCATCGTGAAACGCCGGCAGACAGTGCATGAATTTGACCTGCGGATTGCCGGTTAACGCCAGCATGGTGCTGTTAACCTGGTAAGGACGCAGCAGGGCGATACGCTCGGCCCACTTCTCTTTGGCTTCGCCCATAGAGACCCAAACGTCGGTATAGATGAAGTCCGCGCCCTTAACGCCCGCGGCAACGTCTTCGGTTAGAGTGATTTTCCCACCGGTTTTTTCGGCCATGGCCCGGCATTCGGCAACGAGTTTTTCGTCCGGCCAGCAGGCTTTCGGCGCCACAAGGCGCAGATCAAGGCCGGTCAGCGCGGCGGCCTCAAGCATGGAGTTACCCATGTTGTTGCGCGCGTCCCCGGCGTACGCCAGCGTCATCTCATTCAGGTTTTTGCCCGGCAACTGTTCCTGCATGGTGAGCAAATCTGCCAGCAGCTGCGTAGGGTGATACTCGTTGGTCAGCCCGTTCCACACCGGCACGCCCGCATAGCTGGCGAGGGTTTCGACGATATCCTGACCATAGCCGCGATACTGAATGCCGTCATAAATACGGCCCAGCACGCGTGCCGTATCCTTAATTGATTCTTTATGCCCAATCTGGCTGCCGCTTGGGCCGAGGTAAGTGACGCGCGCGCCCTGGTCGTAAGCGGCAACTTCGAAAGAGCAGCGAGTACGAGTCGAATCTTTTTCGAAGATGAGCGCAATATTCTTACCAGTAAGCTGCTGAATCTCATTTCCTTTTTTCTTATCGCTTTTCAGCCTGGCGGAAAGGACCAGTAATTCGTTAAGTTGAGCAGGGGTAAAATCGAGCAGCTTAAGAAAATTTTTCTGATAGAAGTGACTCATTTTTTCCTCGCGTGGCACAAGTCTTTATTGAATTAAAATTCAATTTATATGTATGAATATTCAATTGCAACCCCGCGAGTTAAAACTTTGCCGTGAAAGGTGGAGGCAAACCCCGGCGTGTGTGAAAATGAGAGTATCTGCCTACACATTTGAGGAAAGGGCCATGGCAAATCCAGAACAGCTGGAAGAACAGCGCGAAGAAACACGTTTAATCATTGAAGAACTGCTGGACGACGGTAGCGATCCGGACGCGTTGTACACCATCGAACACCACCTTTCTGCGGATGATTTCGAAACGCTGGAGAAAGCCGCCGTTGAAGCTTTCAAGCTGGGTTATGAAGTCACCGACCCGGAAGAGCTGGAAGTTGAAGAAGGCGATACCGTCATCTGCTGCGACATTCTGAGCGAATGCGCGCTGAACGCTGAACTGATCGGTGCCCAGGTTGAACAGCTGCTGAATCTGGCAGAGAAATTCGGCGTGGAATACGACGGCTGGGGCACCTACTTCGAAGACCCGAACGGCGAAGAGGGTGAGGAAGGCGAAGAAGGCGACGAATATCAGGACGAAGACGACGACGGCGTGCGTCACTAAAAGTAAGCGGTGCAGCGGCGTTCGGCCGCTGCGCTTCAGGATACCTCATGGACTACCAGCAACTCCTCTCCCCGATAAACCAATTCCTGCTGTGCCCAACGCCCGAAGCGTGGATTCAAAAAGCCCGTCGCCCGGAAAATCTGCCCCTGCTGTTAACCGATCATATGATTTGCGAACTGAAAGCCGCGCAAACCGCGATGCTGTTCATCCGTAAATACGTTGCCGATAAAGAAGGTTCGCAGGCGCTGCTGGCCTGGCTGCAGCCCTATGAGGCTTTTGCTTTTCGCGACGGTGAAGAACCCGATTTTCTGGCGCTTCATAAAGGCCTGAACAAAAGCATCATGCCGAAAACGAAGCACGGCTGGGGGCAGCAGCTTATCGACAGCATGGTATTGCTGATCAAAGAAGAGCTGCACCATTTTTGGCAGGTGCGGGAAATCATGATTGCCCGTAACATCCCGTACGCCAAAATCACCGCCAGCCGCTACGCTAAAGGTTTACTGAGTGAAACCCGCACTCATGAACCGCTGATGTTGGTCGATAAGCTTATCTGCGGGGCTTACATTGAAGCGCGGTCTTGTGAACGATTTGCCGCGCTGGCGCCGCACCTGGACGATGAATTACAGCGTTTTTACCTGTCGCTGCTGCGTTCCGAAGCTCGGCATTATCAGGATTATTTAACGCTGGCAGAACAGATTGCCGGGGGCGATATCAGCGAACGCGTTCGCTTTTTTGGCCGCGTCGAGGCTGAACTAATCCAAAGCCACGACGACGAGTTTCGTTTTCACAGCGGCGTGCCCGCAGACTAGAAGGATGAACCATGAACTGGACCCACGTCATTATTGCAGGCTATGTCGGCGCCGCGATCGCCGCAGTGGTGGCGATATTTCGAAAGAAGGGCTGGGTCGGCAAAGTGGGCGCGGTGGTCATTGCGCTGGTCGCCATCATGGCGTGGAACATCCTTGACGTAAAATATCTGATTCCACGCGACAGATCCGGGCAGGAACTGGCCGAACTTGACGATGCTATGGCCCGGATGCCGGTTTACCAGGTGCTGAAGGAACAGGAGCCCGCGCTGTGGATGTCTATTCGCCAGCAGGCGGTGGAGATGCACCGGCAGGGGAAAACCGAGCAGGAGGTTATCGACACCATCCAGCCGCAAATCCTCGCCGTGGAGACGAAGCGTCTGCAAAGCGCGACGGATGACAACGTGGTGGCGTTTATGCAGGTGAACATGCAGCAAACGGCGATGGTGCAGAAGTCCAGCGATGACGCCTGTTTCCGCTTCCTGTTCCCGGGCGTGAAGGGCGGGATCAACTCCCCGAAAATCTTGCCTCGCGACGTGACGATGCGCCGTATGCAGGTGGATGCGGCGATGATGCGCTCCGCCTACGGCCCGGACAAACACAGCGTCACCGACGCCGAACGCGAACAGGCACGGCAGGACATTCAGCCTATCGTACGGCAATTGACGAAGCGCTACGGCAGCGATCTGCAGCTGATGTCCGAGCCGCACAAAGCGGTGGGCAAAGAGGGGCTGGTCTGTAATCAGGTGCAGGAACTGTGGCGCAACGTGCTGCAGCTTCCTCCGGCCCGTGCGGCCGGGATTATCCGCCTGTCGGTTGCGCTGGAGTAGCCCGCTGCGCAGCCTCAAAATCGCTTAAGACTTGAACAGTCACGCGCTTATCGCTAAGGTATGCGCGTTTTTTTACCTTCCTGGAAAGCATCATGACCGCCATTGCCCTTATCGACGACCACCTTATCGTCCGCTCCGGCTTTGCCCAACTTCTTGGGCTCGAGGCTGATTTTCAGGTTGTGGCCGAGTTTGGTTCAGGGCGCGAGGCGCTGGCGGGATTGCCGGGGCACGGCGTGCAGGTCTGCATCTGCGATATCTCGATGCCGGATATTTCCGGGCTGGAGTTGCTTAGCCAACTGCCGAAAGGGATGGCGATCATCATGCTGTCGGTGCACGACAGCCCGGCGCTGGTGGAGCAGGCGCTGAACGCCGGGGCGCGCGGCTTTTTATCCAAACGCTGCAGCCCGGACGAACTGATTGCTGCCGTGCGCACCGTGGCGACGGGCGGCTGCTACCTGACGCCGGATATCGCCATGAAGCTGGCGGCCGGGCGGCAGGATCCGCTGACGAAGCGCGAGCGGCAGGTCGCGGAAAAGCTGGCGCAGGGCATGGCGGTTAAAGAGATTGCTACCGAGCTGGGGCTGTCGCCGAAGACCGTGCATGTGCACCGCGCCAACCTGATGGAAAAGCTCGACGTCAGCAACGATGTGGCGCTGGCGCGACGTCTGTTTGACGGTTGGTAATGCGGACTTTCCTCTCCCGGCTGATCGCCGTTATCGCCAGTTTCTTTATCTTCTCCGCCGGCTGGTTTTGCCTGTGGAGCATTAGCCTGCATCTGGTGGAAAGGCCCGAGCTGGCGGTGCTGCTGTTTCCCTTTGGGCTGCGTTTAGGGCTGATGCTGCAATGCCCGCGCGGCTACTGGCCGGTTCTGCTGGGTGCAGAATGGCTGATGCTGGCCTGGCTCGCGCAGGAAGTGGCCCTGGCCCATCTGCCGCTGTTGATGCTGGGAGGGGTGCTCACCGTCGTGCCGGTGGCGCTGATTTCCCGCTATCGCCATCAGCGTGACTGGCGCACCCTGCTGCGGCAAGGTGCGGCGCTTATCGCCGCCGCGCTGCTCCAGTCGCTACCTTGGCTGGGCCAGGGGCAAGAATCCCTCAATGCGCTATTGCTGACGCTGACCGGTGGCTTAACGCTGGCGCCGACCTGCCTGGTGCTCTGGCACTATCTGACCAGCACCGTCTGGCAGCCTCTCGGTCCGGCGCTGGTTTCCCAGCCGGTCAACTGGCGCGGGCGTCACCTGATTTGGTATTTGCTGCTGTTTGCCGTCAGCCTCTGGCTACAGCTGGGTTTGCCCGCCGAACTTTCCCGTTTTACGCCGTTCTGCCTCGCGCTGCCGATTATCGCCCTCGCCTGGCACTACGGCTGGCAGGGGGCGCTGATTGCTACCCTGATGAACGCCATTGCGCTGATAGCCAGCCAGACCTGGCACGATCATCCGGTGGATCTGCTGCTGTCGCTGCTGGCACAAAGCCTGACCGGGCTGTTGCTCGGCGCGGGGATCCAGCGTCTGCGCGAGCTTAACCAGTCTCTGCAAACGGAGCTGGCGCGGAATCGCCGCCTGGCCGAACGCCTGCTGGAAACCGAAGAGAGCGTACGGCGGGAAGTGGCGCGCGAGCTGCACGACGATATCGGGCAGACGATCACGGCGATTCGCACCCAGGCCGGTATTGTCCAGCGTCAGGCGCCGGAAAACGAAGGCGTGAAGCGCAGCGGGGCGCATATCGAACAGCTTTCGCTTGGCGTTTATGACTCGGTTCGTCGCCTGCTGGGGCGCTTGCGTCCGCGCCAGCTGGATGATTTGTCCCTTGAGCAGGCCGTACGCTCCCTGATGCGTGAAATGGAGCTCGAAAGCCGCGGCATCGTCGGCCATATCGACTGGCAAATCGATGAGCCCCTGCTTAGCGAAGGGCAGCGCGTGACGCTGTTCCGCGTTTGTCAGGAAGGGCTCAACAACATTGTGAAGCACGCCAGCGCCAGCGCGGTAACCCTGCAGGGCTGGCAGCAGGCAGAGCGGCTGATGCTGGTGATTGAAGATGACGGCAGCGGTTTGCCGCCGGGGTCCGGGCAGCAGGGCTTTGGGCTTACCGGGATGCGCGAACGCGTCACGGCGCTGGGCGGAACGTTCGCGATTTCCTGCACTCACGGCACGCGCGTCAGCGTAAGCCTGCCATTGCGCTATCTCTAAGGGGCAAGCATGTTCAGTTTTTTAAAAGTACCGCCCAGCGTCGCGCCGCTTAGCGACAAAAGTGAGATTGATGCCCGCTACCGCTACTGGCGCCGTCATATCCTGATAACTATCTGGCTAGGCTACGCGCTGTTTTACTTTACCCGCAAAAGCTTTAACGCCGCCGCGCCGGAAATCCTCGCCACCGGCGTGATGGAGCGCACCGATATCGGCCTGCTGGCGACGCTGTTTTACATCACCTACGGCCTGTCGAAGTTCTTCTCCGGGATCGTCAGCGACTTCTCCAATGCCCGTTACTTTATGGGCATCGGGCTGATAGCCACCGGCATCGTGAATATCCTGTTTGGCTTCTCGACCTCGCTTTGGGCGTTTGCGCTGCTGTGGGCGCTGAACGCCTTTTTCCAGGGCTGGGGGTCGCCGGTCTGCGCCCGCCTGCTGACGGCGTGGTATTCCCGCAGCGAGCGCGGCGGCTGGTGGGCGGTATGGAACACGGCGCACAACGTGGGCGGGGCGTTAATCCCCATCATCATGGGCGCAGCGGCGTTACAGTACGGCTGGCGCGTCGGGATGATGATTGCCGGCGGGCTGGCGATTATCGCCGGGCTGTTTCTGTGCTGGCGGCTGCGCGACAGGCCGCAAACCGTGGGCTTACCGGCGGTCGGCGACTGGCAGCATGACGAGCTGGAAATCGCCCAGCAGCAGGAAGGTGCAGGGCTGACGCGCAAAGAAATCCTCTACAAGTATGTGTTGGTTAACCCTTATATCTGGCTGCTGTCCCTGTGCTACGTGCTGGTGTACGTGGTGAGGGCGGCTATCAACGACTGGGGCAATCTTTATATGTCGGAGACGCTCGGCGTCGGGCTGGTTACCGCCAACTCGGCGGTGACGATGTTTGAGCTGGGCGGATTTATCGGCGCGCTGGTGGCGGGCTGGGGTTCGGACAAACTGTTCAACGGCAATCGCGGGCCGATGAACCTGATCTTCGCCGCCGGGATTCTGCTTTCCGTTGGCTCGCTGTGGCTGATGCCTTTTGCCAGCTACGTGATGCAGGCGGCCTGCTTCTTTACCACCGGCTTCTTCGTCTTTGGCCCGCAGATGTTGATTGGCATGGCGGCGGCCGAGTGCTCGCACAAAGAGGCGGCGGGGGCGGCCACGGGGTTTGTCGGGCTGTTTGCCTACCTGGGGGCATCGCTTTCCGGCTGGCCGCTGGCGCGGGTGATCGACATCTGGCACTGGAACGGCTTCTTCGCGGTGATCGCGATAGCCGCCGGGATATCGGCTTTGCTGCTGCTGCCGTTTTTAAACGCCCAGGCGCCGCGCGCCGCCAGCGAAGCGTGATGCATCTCACCCTTTTGCCCCAAGAAGGGCAAAACTAAGAAATATTCCCGGTTCGGCCTGGATGCTGTCTCAGGCCAGTTTGCTCGCTGATTTTTACAATGCCTGCCATTAAGCAGGTATTCATATCAGGAGTCATCCATGCTGGCCTTTCTAAACCAGGTGCGCAAGCCCACCCTGGATCTGCCGCTCGAAGTGCGGCGCAAAATGTGGTTCAAACCGTTTATGCAGTCGTATCTGGTGGTGTTTATTGGCTACCTGACGATGTACCTGATCCGCAAAAACTTTAACATCGCCCAGAACGACATGATCTCCACCTACGGGCTGAGCATGACGCAGCTGGGGATGATCGGCCTTGGCTTCTCCATCACCTACGGCGTGGGCAAAACGCTGGTTTCGTATTATGCGGACGGGAAGAACACCAAGCAGTTCCTGCCGTTTATGCTGATCCTTTCCGCCATCTGTATGCTCGGCTTCAGCGCCAGCATGGGCGCGGGTTCGGTTAGCCTGTTCCTGATGATCGCCTTCTACGCGCTGAGCGGCTTCTTCCAGAGCACCGGCGGGTCGTGCAGCTATTCGACCATCACCAAATGGACGCCACGCCGCAAGCGCGGCAGCTACCTGGGTATGTGGAACATCTCCCACAACCTCGGCGGCGCAGGCGCGGCCGGTGTGGCCCTGTTTGGCGCGAACTACCTGTTTGACGGCCACGTCATCGGGATGTTTATCTTCCCGTCCGTTATCGCGCTGATTGTTGGCTTTATTGCCCTGCGCTACGGCAGCGACTCCCCGGAGTCTTACGGTCTCGGCACCGCCGAAGAGCTGTTTGGCGAAGAGGTCAGCGAAGAAGATAAAGAAGCCGAAGATAACTCGATGACCAAATGGCAGATCTTTGTTGAGTATGTGCTGAAAAACAAAGTGATCTGGCTGCTGTGCTTCTCCAACATCTTCCTGTACGTGGTGCGCATCGGCATCGACCAGTGGTCCACCGTGTACGCCTTCCAGGAGCTGAAGCTCTCCAAAGAAGTGGCGATTCAGGGCTTCACCCTGTTTGAAGTGGGCGCGCTGGTTGGCACCCTGCTGTGGGGCTGGTTGTCTGACCTCGCCAACGGCCGCCGTGCGCTGGTGGCCTGCGTGGCGCTGGCATTGATCATTGCTACGCTGGGCGTGTATCAGCATGCGAGCAACCAGTACGTTTACCTGGCGTCGCTGTTCGCGCTTGGTTTCCTGGTCTTCGGGCCGCAGCTGCTGATTGGCGTGGCCGCCGTGGGCTTCGTACCTAAGAAAGCCATCGGTGCAGCAGACGGCATCAAGGGCACCTTCGCTTACCTGATTGGCGACAGCTTTGCCAAGCTGGGCCTGGGGATGATTGCCGACGGCACGCCGATTTTCGGCCTGACCGGCTGGGCGGGCACCTTTGCCGCGCTCGATGCTGCCGCAATCGGCTGTATTGTGCTGATGGCCATCGTGGCGATTTTTGAAGAGCGTAAAATTCGCCGTGAGAAAAAAATCCAGCAGCTGAAGATAGCCTAAGCGTCCTGGTGAACGCTTCCAGCCCGGCATAACGCCGGGCTTTTTTATGCCTGCGGTTAACCCCGGCGAGAGGCATTACGGAGAAAAGTGATTGCGCTATACTGCCCGGCATTCATTGCTAGCAAATTGTCGTCAAGCTGCCGGGTATCTAACTTTATGATTTGGATTATGTTGGCCACGCTATGTGTGGTGTTTGTTGTCGGCTTTCGGGTACTCACCTCTGACTCCCGACGGGCGATCCGCCGGCTGAGTGAGCGGCTGGGGATCGATGTGGTGCCGGTTGAGTCGATGATCGATCAGATGGGGAAAGCGCAGGGCGACGCGTTTTTGCAGTATCTACACCGCCCGGACGAGTCTCATCTGCAAAATGCCGCTCAGGTGCTGCTTGTCTGGCAGATGGTGATTGTGGACGGCAGCGATCAAAATCTCCAGCAGTGGTACCGGAGGCTGCAAAAGGCCCGGCTTGCCACGCCGATAACCGACGCTCAGGTTCGCCTGGCGCTGGGCTTTTTACGTGAAATGGAGCCGGATAAGTCAGATATTAGCGCTTTTCAGATGCGCTATAACGGCTACTTCCAGCCTGAAGATGGCGTCCACTGGCTGCACTGAGACTCGTTTTTGCGCTGTGATCACAGCGCTTTGAGCATCGTGACTTCGCAATCCACGTGGCCGGTGCAGCCGAGCGGGGCAGGAATATGCTCGAAGCCAAGGTGTTCATATAAACCAACGGCCTCTTTCAGGAACGCCGTGGTTTCCAGATAACAGCGCTTAAAGCCCTGGGCACGGGCGTGATCCAGCGCCTGTAGCGCCAGCTTTTTCGCCAGGCCTTTGCCGCGAACCACCGGCAGGAAATACATCTTCTGCAGTTCACAAATGTCCGGCTCGCTACACGATAACGGCGCCACGCCGCCACCGCCCACCACTTCGCCATTAATTTCCACCACCCAGTACGCATGGCCTGGCTGGCTGTAGAGCTGGTACAGCTCATCAAGGTTAGGGTCCGCGACGGTATAGCCTTTATCGGCGGTCAGGCCGTATTCGGCCGATACCTGTCGAATAACCCGGGCGATCGCCGAATTATCTTCGGCAGTAATCCGGCGCAGCTGGAGCTTCATATCAACCGGAGCAGTGGTGTTCATCATGCGACTCATAGGCTTAGGGAAGGATAAAAGGAGTTAATAGCACTTCATTACGGAGGGTGCAAGCTGGATAAAAAACGCCCCACACCGAAGTGCAGGGCGGATTATGCAGTGCGACTGATTACAGGGCGGCGATAACCGCCTGCTGTTCAATCAGCTTAGCTTTGGCGTCGGCAAAGCCTTCGAGACGCTCGCGCTCTTTGGCGACAACGTCAGCCGGGGCACGGGCCACAAAGCCTTCGTTGGACAGCTTGCCTTCGATCTTGCCGATTTCGATTTCGATCTTCACGACTTCTTTCGCCAGACGCTCGATCTCCGCGGCTTTATCAACCAGGCCGGCCATCGGGATCAGCAGCTCTGCGCCATCGATAATCTTGGTCACGGAAACCGGACCTTTGTCATCGACAGGCAGAATAGTGATGCTTTCCAGACGAGCCAGGTTCTGCAGGAAGGTGCGGTTTTCGCTCACGCGACGAATCGCCTCTTCGCTACAGCCGCGCAGCAGCACGTCCAGACGCTTGCCTGGGGCAATGTTCATCTCGGCGCGAATGTTACGCACCGCGGTGATCACGTCCTTCAGCCACTCGGTATCCGCGAAGGCCGCTTCATCAACCTGAGACGCATCGTAGGCCGGGAATTCTTGCAGCATGATGGTGTCTGCGGTAATGCCCTTCAGCACTTTCACGCGCTGCCAGATGGTTTCGGTGATGAATGGAATGATCGGGTGCGCCAGGCGCAGCAGGCCTTCCAGCACGTTCACCAGCGTATTACGGGTGCCGCGCAGTTCCGCTTCAGTACCAGCGTTCATGACCGGCTTGGTCAGCTCCAGGTACCAGTCACAGAACTGGTTCCAGGTGAACTCGTACAGAATGTTGGCGGCGATGTCGAAGCGGTAGCTGTCCAGCGCTTCACGGTACGCTTTCACGGTACGGTTGAACTCGGCCAGAATCCAGCGATCGGCCAGAGACAGCACCATTTCACCGCCGTTGAAGCCGCAATCCTGCTCTTCGGTGTTCATCAGCACGAAGCGGCTGGCGTTCCAAAGTTTGTTACAGAAGTTACGGTAGCCTTCCAGGCGCTTCATGTCCCAGTTGATGTCGCGGCCGGTAGAGGCCAGCGCTGCCAGGGTGAAGCGCAGGGCGTCGGTACCGTGTGGCTCGATGCCGTTCGGGAACTGTTTCTCGGTGCGCTTGCGGATTTTCTCCGCGAGCTGAGGCTGCATCATGTTGCCGGTACGTTTCTCGAGAAGATCTTCCAGAGAAATGCCGTCCACCATGTCCAGCGGGTCGATAACGTTGCCTTTGGATTTTGACATCTTCTGGCCTTCGTCATCGCGAATAAGGCCGGTCATGTAGACGGTCTTAAACGGCACCTGCGGCTTGCCGTCTTCATCTTTGATGAAGTGCATGGTCAGCATGATCATGCGGGCAATCCAGAAGAAGATGATGTCGAAGCCGCTGACCATGACGCTGGTCGGGTGGAAGGTGCGCAGCGCTTCGGTATTTTCCGGCCAGCCCAGGGTGGAGAAGGTCCACAGGCCAGAGGAGAACCATGTATCCAGCACGTCTTCGTCCTGGTGAAGCTCAACGTCGGCACCCAGGTTGTTCTCGGCGCGGACTTCCGCTTCGTTGCGGCCAACGAACACGTTGCCTTCTGCGTCGTACCAGGCCGGGATACGGTGACCCCACCACAGCTGACGGGAGATACACCAGTCCTGAATATCGCGCATCCAGGAGAAGTACATGTTTTCGTACTGCTTAGGCACGAACTGGATGTCGCCTTGCTCAACGGCTTCTACCGCCACTTTTGCCAGCGGCGCGGTACGCACGTACCACTGGTCGGTCAGCATTGGCTCGATAACTACGCCGCCACGGTCGCCGTAAGGGACGGTCAGGTCGTGCGGTTTGATTTCGTCAAGCAGGCCAAGTTCGTCGAACTTCGCAACCACGGCTTTACGCGCGGCAAAACGTTCCAGTTTCTGGAACTCTGCCGGGATGTCGGACGCATAAACGTCGGACTCTTCGCCGTTGGTATCGAAAACTTCTGCCGCTTCGCGGATATCGCCGTCGAAGGTCAGAACGTTGATCATTGGCAGCTGGTGGCGGCGGCCAACTTCGTAGTCGTTGAAGTCGTGCGCAGGCGTAATTTTCACGCAGCCGGTGCCTTTTTCCATATCGGCGTGTTCGTCGCCAACGACAGGAATGCGGCGGTTAACCAGCGGCAGAACGATGAATTTGCCAATCAGGTCTTTGTAGCGCGGATCTTCCGGGTTAACGGCCACGCCGGTGTCACCGAGTACGGTTTCCGGGCGAGTGGTGGCGACCACCAGGTAATCTTTACCGTCTGCGGTTTTCGCGCCATCGGCCAGCGGGTAACGCAGGTGCCACATGGAGCCTTTGGACTCGCGGTTCTCAACTTCGAGGTCGGAAATCGCGGTGCGCAGTTTCGGGTCCCAGTTTACCAGGCGTTTGCCACGGTAAATCAGGTCTTCTTTATACAGGCGGACGAACACTTCTTTCACCGCGTTGGACAGGCCTTCGTCCATGGTGAAGCGCTCGCGCTCCCAGTCTACGGAGTTACCGAGACGACGCATCTGACGGGTAATAGTGCCGCCGGACTCTGCCTTCCACTGCCAGATTTTGTCGATGAACGCATCACGGCCGTAATCGTGGCGGGTTTTACCTTCTTCGGCGGCGATTTTGCGTTCTACAACCATCTGGGTCGCGATACCGGCGTGGTCGGTGCCCGCCTGCCACAGGGTGTTTTTGCCCTGCATGCGCTGGTAACGGATCATGGTGTCCATGATGGTTTGCTGGAAGGCGTGACCCATATGCAAACTGCCGGTGACGTTCGGCGGTGGGATCATGATGCAGAAGCTTTCCTGGCTGGTGTCGCCATTCGGTTTGAAGTAGCCCTGCTGTTCCCAGTGCTCGTAAAGCGGCTGTTCGATATCTTGCGGGTTATATGTCTTTTCCATTGTCTGCTATGTCGTTCCCGGCGGGGTATAGGTCGCCGTAGTCAAGTGGAAACCGGCAACGCGGTACGCTTTGTAGCGCTCGCGGGCCAGTTGTTTCTGGGATTCTTCGTAAGGTACGAAGTCTATCACTTCCAGGAAAGCGGTGGCAAAATCTGCGAACTGCGGCAACAGGCTAATCAGAAGATCTCGAGGGGCGCTGCCGCGGCGCTGAGGCCATGCCAGCTCAACCGGCGCGCCGTAGCGCGGGCCTTCACCTGCCAGATTGTGCGGGACGAATGCCTGGGCATCTCGCTGCCAGAGCGCTTCGTCGAGGCGAATCGCCTGCTGCTCGTTCTCACAGGCGACCAGCACCCGCTTACCTGCACGGAATCTATCCGCTGCCAGCTCGCACACCAGCTGTTCCACGGCACTGAGCCCATCGGCGTGAGTGTCGTTATCCAGCAGGTAAAACGTTGCGTTTTTCATGAGACCAGCTTGTTAAGTTGAATGTTGTTGCCCCTCACCCTAACCCTCTCCCCAAAGGGGCGAGGGAACCAAACGGAGTTTTTTACGCCCGTCCAGGGTGAGGGTCAGTTTTACAAATTACTCTTCACCGTTAAATCCGGAGCGGTTCAGCAGGAACTGAGACAGCAGGGCGACAGGACGACCGGTTGCACCTTTTGCCTTGCCGGAGCGCCATGCGGTGCCGGCGATGTCCAGGTGAGCCCAGTTGTACTTACGGGTAAAGCGAGACAGGAAGCATGCCGCGGTAATCGCCCCGCCAGGACGGCCGCCAATGTTTGCCATATCGGCAAAGTTGGACTCCAGCTGTTCCTGGTACTCGTCGCCAATTGGCAGGCGCCATGCGCGGTCACCCGCCTGCTCGGACGCGCTAATCAGCTCGTGCGCCAGCGGATTGTGGTTCGACATCAGGCCGGTGATGTGGTGGCCAAGGGCAATCACGCAGGCGCCGGTCAGGGTAGCGACGTCGATAACCACTTCCGGCTCGAAGCGCTCAACGTAGGTCAGCACGTCGCAAAGCACCAGGCGGCCTTCGGCGTCGGTGTTCAGCACTTCAACGGTCTGGCCGGACATGGTGGTCAGCACGTCACCCGGACGATAGGCGCGGCCGCCCGGCATGTTTTCACAGCCTGCAAGCACGCCAATCACGTTCACCGGCAGGTTCAGCTCGGCAACCATGCGCATCACGCCGTAAACGGAAGCGGCGCCGCACATGTCGTACTTCATCTCATCCATGCCTTCGGCAGGTTTGATGGAGATACCGCCGGAGTCGAAGGTTAAGCCTTTGCCGACCAGCACAATTGGGCGAGCATCCGGGGACGCATTGCCTTTATATTCAATCACCGACATCAGTGATTCGTTCTGCGAGCCTTCACCTACCGCAAGGTAGGAGTGCATGCCCAGCTCTTTCATCTGCTGTTCGCCAATCACGCGGGTGACCACGTTTTTGCTGAACGAGTCCGCCAGCTGACGAGCCTGAGAGGCCAGGTAAGCGGCGTTACAGATATTTGGCGGCATGTTGCCAAGATCCTTCGCGGCTTTGATGCCGGAAGCGATGGCCAGGCCGTGCTGAATTGCGCGCTCACCGCTGGTCAACTCACGACGCGTTGGCACGTTGAATACCATTTTACGCAGCGGGCGACGTGGTTCGGTTTTGTTGGTTTTCAGCTGATCGAAGCTGTACAGCGACTCTTTCGCCGTCTCAACCGCCTGGCGCACTTTCCAGTAGGTGTTGCGGCCTTTAACGTGCAGCTCGGTCAGGAAGCAGACGGCTTCCATTGAACCGGTGTCGTTAAGCGTATTGATTGTTTTCTGAATCACCTGCTTGTACTGGCGCTCATCGAGCTCGCGCTCTTTGCCGCAGCCAATCAGCAGAATGCGTTCAGACAGCACGTTTGGCACGTGATGAAGCAACAAGGTTTGCCCTGGTTTTCCTTCCAGCTCACCACGGCGCAGAAGCGCGCTGATGTAGCCATCGCTGATTTTATCGAGTTGTTCTGCGATCGGGGACAGGCGACGCGGTTCGAAGACTCCCACAACGATGCAGGCACTACGCTGTTTCTCGGGGCTACCGCTTTTTACACTGAACTCCATGCACTACGCTCCTGAATCTTAAAGACAACGGCGGGGGCTACAGGCTAGAATTGCAAGCTTTCGTAACTCATCTCCGCTGTTGCGATGACTTCGTGTTAATCTTAACGAATGGATCTACGTTTTCTATTATGTCTGAACATCGTCCCGTTATGCGAGTTCGCCGGGCTATCTAATCTTAGCGATGTTTTCGACGATTAAAGAGAATAAATGACGTATAAGCGATGAAACAAGCAATTTTCCTGCAAAAAGACTCGTTTTCACAGGCGTATTTAATGTGATTATCATAAGATATCTGGTTCGGGAGACGCTTAAGAGCCAGCTGGCGATCCTTTTTATCCTGCTGCTGATTTTCTTTGCTCAGAAGCTGGTAAGGATCCTGGGCGCTGCCGCCGATGGCGAAATCCCGACAAATCTGGTGCTTTCTCTGCTTGGATTAGGGGTGCCCGAAATGGCGCAGCTAATTCTCCCCTTGAGCCTTTTCCTCGGCTTGCTGATGACGCTTGGGCGTTTGTACACCGAGAGTGAAATCACGGTAATGCATGCCTGCGGTCTGAGTAAAGCGGTACTGGTAAAAGCTGCGATGGTACTTGCACTCTTCACCGGCATTGTGGCCACCGTGAACGTCATGTGGCTGAGCCCGTGGTCCGCTCGTCATCAGGACGAAGTGCTGGCTGAAGCCAGAGCCAACCCGGGCATGGCCGCGCTGGCGCAGGGGCAGTTCCAGGTCGCGACGGACGGTAACGCGGTGCTGTTCATCGAAAGCGCGAAGGGGAAAGAATTTAAAGATGTATTCCTTGCCCAGATGCGTCCTAAGGGCAACACGCGTCCCTCTGTCGTGGTTGCAGATTCAGGCCAAATCTTCCAGCGTCCGGACGGCACTCAGGTCGTTAAGTTAAATACCGGCACCCGCTTTGAAGGGACCTCTACCCTGCGCGACTTCCGCATTACTGATTTCAAAGATTACCAGGCCGTGATAGGCCATCAGGCGGTAATGCTGGACCCATCCGATACCAGCCAGATGAGCATGAGTGAGCTTTGGAACAGCCCTGATCCTTCCGCACGCGCCGAGCTGCACTGGCGGCTGACGCTTATCATGTCAGTGATTCTTATGGCCCTGATGGTTGTCCCACTGAGCGTGGTAAACCCGCGTCAGGGGCGTGTGTTATCTATGCTACCGGCCATGCTGTTGTATCTGGTCTTCTTCCTGCTGCAAAGCTCGCTACGCTCTAGTGGGGCAAAGGAGAAGCTGGATCCGATGATTTGGATGTGGGCAGTGAACCTGACGTATCTGGCGCTGGCTATCGTCCTGAACCTGTGGGATACGGTACCGATGCGCAAAGTGCGTGCCCGCTTTAGCTACAAAGGAGCGGCTTAAATGTTTGGTGTACTTGACCGTTACATCGGTAAAACCATCCTAAACACCATCATGATGACGCTGTTTATGCTGGTATCGCTGTCGGGGATCATTAAGTTCGTTGACCAGTTGAAGAAAACGGGGCAGGGCTCTTATTCTGCGGCGGGCGCTGGAATGTATACCCTGCTCAGCGTGCCGAAAGATATTCAGATTTTCTTCCCGATGGCTGCGTTATTAGGCGCGCTGCTGGGGCTGGGAATGCTGGCTCAGCGCAGCGAACTGGTGGTGATGCAGGCTTCTGGCTTTACCCGCATGCAGATCGCCTCCTCGGTGATGAAAACGGCGATCCCGCTGGTGCTGTTGACCATGGCAATCGGCGAGTGGGTAGCTCCGCAGGGTGAGCAGATGGCGCGTAACTATCGTGCCCAAATGCTGCTGGGTGGCTCTCTGCTTTCCACGACCAACGCTATTTGGGCGAAAGATGGCCACGACTTCGTTTATATCGATCATGTGAACAATGATTCTGAAATTGCCGGCATCATGATTTATCACTTCAACGGCGAGCGTCGCCTGCTTTCGGTACGTAATGCGGCGGCGGCGAAGTACGACGCTGAGCATAAAGTCTGGCGCCTGTCGCAGGTTGACGAGTCTAACCTCTCCGATCCAAAGCAGATCACCGGCTCACAAACCGTCAGCGGCGAGTGGAAAACCAACCTGACGCCGGACAAGCTTGGCGTTGTGGCGCTGGACCCGGATTCACTGTCAATCAGCGGCCTGTACGATTACACGAAGTACCTGAAAACCAGCGGTCAGGACTCCCGACGCTACCAGCTGAATATGTGGAGCAAGATTTTCGCTCCGGTCTCGGTAGCGGTCATGATGCTGATGGCGCTGTCGTTTATCTTTGGCCCACTGCGTAGCGTGCCGATGGGCGTGAGGGTGGTGACGGGGATAAGCTTCGGCTTTATTTTCTACGTGCTGGATCAGGTCTTCGGCCCGCTAACGCTGGTTTACAACATCCCACCGATTGTCGGCGCGCTGCTGCCTAGCGTGACCTTCCTGCTGATCAGCCTCTGGATGCTGACGAAAAGAGCGGGATAAGTTTTACCCTCACCTTTCTTTACCCCCCTCTCCCTTTTGGGGAGAGGGCCGGGGTGAGGGGAATCAGTGAATAAACATCACCGACACACACAAAATCCCGACAATCAGCGTCAGCAGATTCGCCAGCGAACGCCACGGCTTAAGCGCAGGCACCAGATAAGTCGACAGGGTTGGCATAATAAACAGAATCAGCGCGATGAGCGGCCCGCTGATGGCGTAAATCATCGCCAGCGCATTCGGGTTGATATAGCACACCACGAAGGTCAGCAGCGAAATCAGGGTAATAGAAAGCGCCCGGCAGAAAGCCCGACTTCGGCTCATACCCGCCGCGCCCAGCGTGGACTTAACAATCGCCGTCGCCCCTTCAATCACGCCAAAATAGGTGCCCAGGAACGACTTGGACATCGCCACTATCGCGACGATAAAGCCTGAAATGCCCAGCCATGCAGGCGTGCCCGGCACCATCGACAGGGCGGACAGAATAGTCAGGCCCTGCGCCTTCGCAGCGGTAATATCCTGAGCCGGAATCGACAGGAAGCAGCTAAAGACGAAGAACAGCACGCTGCAGCAAATCACAAAATAGGCGACGCGCATGATTTTCTTGCTGTTATTCATCGCCCCTTCGCCATGGCTTTCGCGCTGGGCCACCGCAAAGGTAGAAATAATCGGCGTGTGGCTGAAGGCAAAGACCATCACCGGAATCGACATCCAGATCTCACCCAACGCGTGGCGGTCGAGCACCAGGCCTTCGGTCAACAACGAGGTCTGCCAGCTGCTGGTCAAATACAGCGATAAAAACAGGAAGTAAGCAATCAGCGGGAACACCAGGAACCCCATCACTTTGATGGTCACCTGCCGCCCCATCAGGAAGATCAGGTTCAGCGCCGCAACGACGCCGAGGCTCACCAGCACCCTGACCGTGGTCGTAATCGGCCCGTGTTTGGCCAGCTGCTCGATCAACGAGTTGGTAATGGCGACGGCATAAATCAGGATCACCACAAAAAACGCGACGAAGTAGAGCCCGGTTATCAGGTTGCCGATGGTTTTGCCGTAGTAGTGGGTCACGGCGCTGGTGATGCCGCCGCTGCCCGACGTTTTCGCCGACAGGATGAACTGGCAGAGCGCCCGGTGTGGCCAGTAGGTCAGCGGGTAGGCAATCAACGCCGTAAGGAGGAGAACGATAGCCCCGGCGGAGCCGAGCTGAATAGGGAGAAAAAGGGTTCCTGCGCCAACGGCAGTACCATATAAGGCGAAACTCCACAAAGTTTCTTCTTTTGTCCAGAATTTGCGCATTATTTAATCTTTTCTTCTGACTGATTTCTAAAAACCGGCGTAATCTAGCACAAAACTGACCTGGTGAGTCATGTGGCTGTTATTGCAGGTTTTATTACCAACTATCGGGGAAAGGGTTGAAAGGGAAAGTCCCCTCTCCCTGGAGGGAGAGGGTTAGGGTGAGGGGGGAATGACGGAAACTACCGCTTACGCCCTCCCATAATACTGCCCAGCACGCCGCGAATAATCTGGTTTGTGACCTGCCTCGCCGCGCTCTTCGCCATCGTTTGCACCACGCCGTCGCGCTTGCCGCCTCGCGGCCCGGTGCTGCCAAACAGAATATCTTTTAGCCCGCCGAGGATCCCGTCGTCCACCTCCACGCTCTGGCCTTTGGCCGGCGGCGCATCCTGCTTATCGCCCGCGGCCTGCACGCCTTTTTGCAGCATTTCGTAGGCCGATTCCCGGTCAATCACTTCGTCATATTTGCCGTACAGCGGGGAATGATTCAGCAGGCCGTTACGCTCGTCGTCCGTCACCGGCCCCATGCGCGAACAAGGGGCGATCACCATCGCGCGTTCGACCACCGTCGGGCTGCCTTTGGCGTCGAGGAAGGAAATCAGCGCCTCGCCGGTGCCCAGCTCCTGAATAGCCTTTTCGGTATCGAAAGCCGGATTCGCCCGCATGGTCTGTGCCGCCGCTTTCACCGCCTTCTGGTCTTTTGGCGTAAAGGCGCGCAGGGCATGCTGCACGCGGTTGCCGAGCTGGCCGAGGACCATGTCTGGAATATCCGCCGGGTTTTGCGTCACGAAGTACACGCCCACGCCTTTCGAGCGGATCAGGCGAATCACCTGCTCGATTTTATCCAGTAGAACCTGCGGGGCATCGCTAAACAGTAAATGCGCCTCGTCGAAGAAAAACACCAGCTTCGGCTTGTCGAGATCGCCCGCTTCCGGGAGCTGCTCGTAAAGCTCGGACAGCATCCACAGCAGGCTGGCGGCGTAAAGCTTCGGCATCTGGTAGAGCTTTTCCGCCGACAGAATATTGATGATCCCTTTGCCGTTTGAGTCGGTTCGCATCCAGTCTTTAATATCCAGCATTGGCTCGCCGAAGAAATACTCTGCACCCTCCTGCTCAAGGGAAAGCAGCCCGCGCTGGATAGCGCCCACGGAAGCGCTGCTGATATTGCCGTACTGCGTCTGGAAGGATTTGGCGTTGTCGCCGATGTACTGGGTTAAGGCGCGTAGATCTTTAAAGTCCAGCAGCAGCAGGCCCTGGTCGTCCGAGATGCGGAAGATGATTTGCAGCACGCCGCTTTGCACGTCGTTCAGGTTCAGCAGGCGAGCTAAAAGCAGAGGCCCGAGGTCAGACACGGTGGCGCGAACCGGGTGGCCTTTCTCGCCGAAGATGTCCCACAGCACCACCGGATTGCCGTGCGGCGACCAGTCCGTTACGCCGATATTGGCCAGCCTCGCGAGAAGCTTTTCAGACTCAGCGCCTTCTTCGGCGACGCCGGTTAAATCTCCCTTCACGTCGGCCATAAACACCGGCACGCCGATCTCCGAGAATGACTCAGCCAGCTTTTGCAGCGTCACGGTTTTGCCCGTCCCGGTCGCGCCGGTGATTAACCCGTGGCGGTTCGCCATGTTGGGCAGAATATGCAGTTCAGTCTCTTTAGTTCTGGCAATCAGCAGTGGTTCAGTCATCAGCGTTTCCCTGTGGCAACATTTGTCTAAAGCATAGCTTTCCGCACAAATTGAGCATCAGGATCTTCCCATGTTTACCTCGTCGACCCGCCAAAGGGCTATGCTTGGCAGACTTCACACAAAACCAGGGAAAGCTATGTCCAGATTCTTTTATAACGATCGTAAGCAACTGGTCAACGATGCCATCGAAGGCGTGATTGTAAGTTCCCGCTACCGCAACCTTGTGCGCCTGGATATAGATCCGGCGATTCGCGTGGTCGCTCGCAGCGACTGGGACAAAAGCAAAGTGGCGATTATCTCCGGCGGCGGCTCCGGCCACGAACCGGCGCACGTAGGCTTTGTTGGAAAAGGGATGCTGACCGCGGCGGTATGCGGCGACCTGTTTGCTTCGCCGAGCGTGGACGCGGTGCTGAACGCCATCGTGGGCGTCACCGGCGACCGTGGCTGCCTGCTGATCGTCAAAAACTACACCGGCGACAGGTTGAACTTTGGCCTTGCTGCCGAAAAAGCCAAAAAACACGGCCTGAAGGTCGAGATGGTGATCGTCGGCGACGACATCTCGCTGCCGGATAACAAACAGCCGCGCGGCATAGCCGGCACGGCATTAGTGCATAAAATTGCGGGCTTTGCCGCAGAGCAGGGCAAATCCCTCGGCGAAGTTCGGGACATCGCGCAAAAAGCCTGCGACAGCATTGCCAGCATGGGCGTGGCGATGCAAACCTGCAACCTGCCGGGCAGCGATGAGGCAGAAGGGCGCATTAAGGGCGGCCACGTCGAGCTTGGGCTGGGCATTCACGGCGAGCCGGGCGCCAGCACGGTGGATAGCCAAAACAGCAAAGAGGTGATTGCCACGTTGGCTAAGCATCTGCGTAAAGCCACCGGCAAGGAGAGCGACCTGGCGGTGCTGATCAACAACCTCGGCGGCGTCTCGTCGCTGGAGATGGCGCTGCTGACCAAAGAGTTGATGCACTCTGATCTTGGCTCACAGATCAAATACCTGATCGGCCCCGCGCCGCTGGTGAGCGCCCTCGATATGAAAGGTTTTTCGCTCTCCACCATTAAGCTGACCCCGGACTTTATACAGGCGCTGGAGTCAGACGTGGAAACCGCAGGCTGGCAGCCGATGGTGAAGTACCACAAGATGCCGGAGCAGAAGCAGAGCGCTATCCGCGAAGATCGCGAAGTGAAGCCTTCCGCTAACGACGAAGTGAAAGCCCTGGTGGCGAGCGTGACCAAAACGCTTATCGGGCAGGAAAACCACCTCAACGCGCTGGACGCCAAAGTGGGCGATGGCGATACCGGCTCAACCTTTGCCGAAGGCGCGCGCGACATTGCGAACCTTAACGACAAAGGCAAGCTGCCGCTGAACGACGCCGCCGCGCTGCTGGGGCTGGTGGGCGAGCGGCTGGCAACGGTGATGGGCGGTTCCAGCGGGGTGCTGATGTCTATCTTCTTCACCGCCGCCGGGCAGAAAGTGGGCGAGAAGCAGCCGCTGGCCGAGTCCCTGCTGTTTGGCCTGGCGCAGATGAAGCGCTACGGCGGCGCGGACCTGGGCGACAGAACGCTGATCGACGCTCTGGAACCGGCGCTGGAGGCATTGAGAGATAAAGATCTGAAGGCCGCTTCAAAGGCAGCAGAGAAAGGCGCGGACGACACGGCGAAGATGCAAAAAGCCAACGCCGGGCGCTCGTCCTACGTGAACAGCGATAACCTGGATGGGGTGAAAGACCCCGGAGCCGTCGCCGTGGCGGCGGTATTTGCCGGGCTGGTGAAGTAACTAAAAAGGCTCCCGATTGGGAGCCTTTATCACATCAGAAGTCTGACTTCAGCACCACGCGGTAGCGGGCTTTGCCGTCGCGCACGTGCTGGATGGCCTCGTTGATTTTCGACATCGGGTACAGCTCGATTTGCGGCTGAACCTTTGCCCGGCCCGCAAGCTTCATCAGCGAACGCAGCTCGTGCGGGGAGCCGGTTGCCGACCCGGAGATGCTACGGTCCCCGGCAATCAGGGTGAAGGCCGGCACCTCGAACGGCTTCATCACCGCGCCAACCGTGTGGAAGTTGCCGCCCCAGGCCAGCGCTTTGAAGTACGGCATCCAGTCCAGATCGACATTGACGGTATTAATGATCAGATCGAATTGGCCCGCCAGCGCGGTTAACGCCTCCGGATCGCGGCTGTTCACCACTTTATCCGCGCCCATCGCCAGCACTTCTTCTTTTTTGGACGGGTTAGAGCTGAACGCCGTCACCTCGCAGCCCATGGCGTGCAGCAGCTTGATGGCGATATGCCCGAGGCCGCCGATGCCGATCACGCCCACGCGGCTGGTGGCGGTGATGTGGTGCATCAGCAGCGGTTTAAACACCGTGATGCCGCCGCACAGCAGCGGCCCGGCGGACTCGATATCGATGGACTCCGGCAGCGGGATCGCCCACTGCCAGTCCACGCGAATTTTATCGGCGAAGCCGCCGCGGTTCACGATGGTCGGCACGCTACCTTGCTGGCAGTTGATCTGGCTGCCGCTGATACAGGCGTCGCAGTGGCCGCAGCTTCTCGCCGTCCAGCCGATGCCCACGCGTTGCCCAACTTTCAGCCCTTTACTCTGTGCCGCCGAGCCCAGCGCATGCACGCGGCCAATCACCTCATGCCCGGCGACCAGCGGATACTGCGAGAACCCCCATTCGTTGTCGATCATCGACAGATCCGAATGGCAGATACCGCAGTATTCGACCTTAACTTCGACATCTTCCGGCAGCAGATCGCCCGCGTCGAAATCCTGAAGCTCCAGCTCCGCACCGGCCTTTGGCGCGGCATAACTTTTGATGACAGACATTCGCTCTTCCTCTGTGTTGGCTCTGCAACCAGTTTAGAACATTGCGCGAGACCGGAACCTGGTGGAATGTGCCCTGATGCGCTAAAGCGTTACCCAGCCACCGCCCTGTTCAGCCGAAGCATAAAGCGCGGCGACGATCTGCTGCACCACATAACCCTGTTCGGCATCGGCCACCATTGCCGCCTCGCCCTGAACGCGGCGCACAAAGCTCTCCATGGCACGAAAATGGCGGCGATCGTCGGCGGCTTCGCGGCGCTGGAGCGTTTCCAGCTTGCCGTCTCGATCATGGTAAATATGCGCCGGGAACAGTGTGGCACCGGCGCGTTCGCCGCAGAACTCGATGTTCATCTGCGAGGTTTCTTCCACGTTGAGGATAAAAGAAGTATCCAGCCGCAGAATGCCGCCGCCCTCGAACTCGACCACGCCAAACAGCGCGTCTTCCACTGTATAAAGAGCCGGGTCCCACTCACCAAACTGGCCGCTATTTTTACTGTTGCCCAGCTTGCGGAAGCTGTGGGCCATCACCCGATTCACCTTTGGGAAGCCGAGCACATAAAGCGCGGCGTCCAGCATATGGATGCCGAGATCGATCAGCGGGCCGCCGCCCTGCGAATCCTTGCTGATGAAATTCCCCCACGACGGCACGCCGCTGCGGCGCAGGGCTTTCGCCGTGGTGACATAGACATCGCCCAGCTCACCGGCCTGAACCTGTTCGCGCAGCAGGGCGCTGTCCAGCGCAAAGCGATGGTGGAAATTGTAGGCCAGCACCCGATTCGCCTTTTGCGCCGCCCGCCGCATCTCGTCGGCCTGGGCCACCGTCATCGCCGGAGGCTTCTCGCAAAGCACATGGCAACCGGCCTCCAGCGCCTGCATCACGTGCTCGTAGTGCAGAATATTGGGCGAGCAAACGCTGACGATCTCCGGCTTCGCTTCACGCAGCATCTGCCCGACATCGTCATACGCCGCCGGAATGCCGAGCTTATCCGCAAACGCCTGAGTACGCGCAAGGTCGCGCCCGCAGGCCGCCGCCAACGTCAGCGATGGATTGGTAGCGTAGTAAGCCGCGTGAACGTTCTCGGCGATCTGCCCCGGCCCGATGATGGCGACTCGCATGGAGGGTGTTGTGGTTGGGTTGGGCATGGGGGACTCCGGTGGGTAGGTTAGCGACGAGTAAGTATCACGTTCAGCCATATCTCATCGCGATCGGGGCGAACATCGTGGGTGAGCCATTGCTCTGCTATCTCCAGATCGGGCAGATCCTTTAACAAGGTTGTTAGCCTTGCCTCGTTGATATCGGTAAAGCTGCGGCCATCCTTCTCGCGCTCGCTATCACCATATTTAAACGAGAAGTACCAGATGCCACCGGGTTTTAAGGCCGCCGCCAGCTTCTGCATTACGCCGGGTAGCTCCGCAAAAGGCACATGTAGCAGCGAGGCGCAGCACCAGATACCGTCGTATTCTTCACTGGCCTCTACGTCAGCAAAAGTCATTTTCTTCACCGACAGGCCGCTATGCTCCCGTGCCAGCGCCACCAGTTCAGAAGACGCATCGAAGGCATCGACCTGGTAGCCCATCTGCGTGAAGGCCAGCGCGTCCCGCCCGGAGCCGCAACCTGCATCCAGCACTTTTGCTTGGGCAGGCAGGCGGCTGGTAAACGCTTCATACAGCGAGGACATATCCACGTTTACCGTGCCTTCGAAGAAGGCCTTGGCGTGAATCTGGTAATAACTGGAGTTCATCAGAGAATCAGTTCCTTCTGCACAGGCGGTTGCCAGGTTTGCAGGCGGCAGGCATGTGCCTCGTTCCACCTGTCGTTTAAAAATGCTCTGCGCTTCGCCTCATTATTGCCCGTCTGGTTGATGATTGCCTCATGCAGCGGCAGGCGGCTGTTAATGAAGTATTCATTTCGGGCGTGGAGCCGGTAAAGCAGATCGATGTGTGGCACTCTGGCAAACTTGCCTTGTTCACCCCGGTTGCAGTTCTGGCAGGCAAGAACAAGGTTCCAGACGCCGTTGAGGTTAGTCCCCGGCATGCCATGCTGAGCAACCAGCGGCAGGAAGTGATCGACATCGGCCAGCAGTGGGTGGCCGGTTTCGAGACCAATAGGGGCGTGGCAGTAGAAACAGTGGCCTTTCTGATAGCCGTTCAGGCTGTTACGGCAGCTGGTTAGCGTGATGCGGCTGTTGGCTAGCTGGGTAAATAGCGTTTCCTGCTGTGGATCGAAATGCACGTCCAGCAGTTGCGCAGGCAGGCTCATCTCCCAGGCTTTCTCGACCAGACACCAACGGGCATCGGTTTCATGAATCAGGCTGTGAAACTGCGATGTCTCCGTCAGCCGGTAAAAATCATCCGTCAGGCGGATGCCCTGGCTGCTCCGTACCTCGTTGATAAAAAACTGCTTATCAATTTGGCTGCCGCTGATGTTATGAAAGGCGTCCAGCACCACTTTAAAGCCGTGTTTCACCGTCGCCTGAATCAGCTGGCTGTGCGAAATCTCACCGTTGTTGTACTGGACGGCTGCGGTTAAAAATGGCCCCTGTTTGCTCATATTGAGCGTCTGTTTTGGCGCTAGCTTCAGATGCTCGCAGATATGTTTGCTGAACGGCACAGCTAAATCTTCCAGCATCACCAGCGTGTTATTGCGCTCGACATCGTATAGCGCATGGGCCAGCGCAAACTTGTAGGTGGCGAAGTTGTTCCCAAAGAGGATCACGCCCCGCCAGTAGTTTTCCAGCGCAGGATCGACCTGGTAAAAACGCATACGTTTTCCTGGTTACGGTTTGCTAGTGCAAAGGGAGGTGGGTACGAGAACCCGTAACTGGATCACATAACAAATGAAAGATGATGTAAACCGTAGAGCGATAGATTTACTGAATATGTGAAGTGAGGGAGCGCTTATCCGGCGGGCAGGGCAGAGCAAAGGGGAACGCTGAAAAATTCAGCACTTAACGAGACTTACGTGCAGCACTGCTTGCAAGGCGGCCAGCGACAGGTATAATCCACAACGTTTCCGCATACCCCTTCAGTGCCGAAGTGGCGAAATCGGTAGACGCAGTTGATTCAAAATCAACCGTAGAGATACGTGCCGGTTCGAGTCCGGCCTTCGGCACCATCGATATGCAAATTGAAGCTACCTACGGGTGGCTTTTTTTGTGTCAGAGCTCACTGAAATAAACTAAATAATCATATTATATCTGATCGTTCTTTTACGTTTATTGATTACTCTTTAATGTATTAAAAGGAACAATATTAAACATGGGCCTATCTCAGTTTGGAAAAGATTTTGATGTAAAGTTAAAAAATCAAAAAAGAATTAAAGATTTTATTCATTATTTCGAAGTGGTTGGGAAAGTCATCCCAGTATTGATTTTTTTCTCAACTATATATGGTTCTTTTCAGCTTTTTAATTTTTCTAACCAGTATCATATCTCTTTCTTAGATTTGGCAAAATCAAACGTTATTTTTACCTATGGGATTTTGTTTTTTATTTTAACATCTGTGATTATATTTCTTCCATTTTCAGTTTTGATTTGGAATTTTTCCTTTGGTAATGCTGTATATAAAACGTTTATTAGAAGATCAAGGGTTGGTTTTTTAAGGAAGTATAAAGATTTTGCATTAATAATCCTTTGTTTTTTTGTTTCTTTATGGCCGTTGATCTTTATCATTGAAAATACTATGTTGTGGACAGTGCTATTTTTAATGATGCCATTATTTTTCGGTTTGTATGTAATTTTTTTTACTGGGAAGTCTAATTTTAACTTTAGGCATTTATCATTCTATAATGGATTAATTGAAAAATTAACAATTGTATTCTTTCTGTGCATACCAGTATTTCTAGGAATGTTATGCTTCTTGCTTTTCATTCAGATCTTTAAAAGATATTTGTCTGATGCGCCTGCTGCACTGGTTTTGTTCATAACATCACTGATTGTTTTTTCACTTTCGTATCTGGCTATTAAATCATCTATAACAAAGAAAACTACAGCTGTGGCGAAGGAGGTTTTGTTCGGTATAATAATTTTTGTGTTTTTTGTGTTGTCTATACCACTAAATGATTTCATATCGGATAAAGTTGCAAAAACTGCTGGTCTTGGTTTTGAAGCAAGATGCTATCAGGCTAATGAAATAAAAAAGGCTAGTATTCCTGGTGAGTATGTAAAGAATACGTCAAATGAAAAAATAGCAAAAATCTTTGTGGTTGCTAATATTGATGATATTTATTACTTGAGCATTAATGATCAGCCAGAGCCAAAAGCAACGCTAAGGTTTAAAAATAGTAATTTAATGCAGATATCCTGTCCTAAATAAATAATCAGGACTGTCTCTCACATAAATTGTGGAGGCAGTCCTGATAAATGCAATCAAGCCCCTTTCAACATATCAAACACAACCCGAGCAAATCCCTGAGCGATTTCCGGGTTGGAAAGATACTGGATCATCATCTCCTGCTGAGCATCGTTGCTGTCCATTACGGCATCATCAATGGCTTTGGGGAAGTCCCCAAGCATGGCTTGTTCACGCGTGTTGTTGGCTATCTGAGTCATCACTGCCTTGTTTTCCGATAACTTATCCCGAACGGTAAAGGCGTAGTTAATCATGTCTTTGTCGCTCAGGTTGTCGGTGATAAACAGGTCGTTCAGGCGTGCCAGAATATTCGACAGAAACTCTTCTTTCTTGTCCTTCGGTTTTGCAGTGCCAATATCGTTGGCTGGGGTGATTTTGTAGTCTTCTGCATCTTCCTGTAGCTTGAGATGTTGTTCGTGGAGCTTCGATAAACGGTAATGGCTCATCTCCACGTTACTTAAATCAATCTCGTCTTCCTCTACGCGTTGTTCATGCAGCAGAGGGCGAAGGTGGCGGGCAAACAGGCTCAGCTTCTCGAGGTTTTTGTCGTCGTAATCGACAATTTGCGACATAAACTCGTAGAAACGGACAAAGCTGCCGAGATCCTTTTTAAAGATATCCAGTTTGTCTTTTTCCTGCTTGCAGGCCTTAAAGCTATTTTCTGCGTTGGTGATCAGTACCGTATCGCCGGTTTTTTTGGTGCGTTCGAACAATTCTTTTGCCAGCACATAAGCGTCAATAGCCGAGCTGTAACGCTGTTTCCAGCGTTCCACCGCAGGTTTGCAGATATTGCTAATGGCCGCATTGGATTTGTTTTTGGTGAAGAACGCTTCGCAGAACTGCTCCACTTCGTTCCACAGGAAAATACCGCTGGTGCGCAGCTTCTCATACAGCTCAAAAACCTGCTGCGGGTCGCTGACGTCCGTCAGTTCTGCCGTTTGGTAATAAGGCTGGAATGAGCCCAAAATTTCGTCCGGGTCATTATAGAAATCGAGCACAAAGGTCCCGGATTCTTTCTTACCGGGATAAGTTCGATTAAGGCGTGAGAGCGTCTGAACGCATTCCACTCCACCCAGCGCTTTATCCACATACATGGCGCACAATTTAGGCTGATCAAAACCAGTCTGGAATTTGTTGGCGACCAGCATGACCTGGTAATCATCGCTATCGAACGCTTTACGCATATCGCGGCCTTTCAGCCCTGGATTCATGTTCGTTTCGGTAAACTTCTGGTTCAGCAGCGCGAGGCTGTTATGGTCGCTTTCAAAGAATTCGACCTCGCCGGAGAACGCAACCATGGCGCTAATCTTCTGGTACTTGTTCTCGGCGATGTATTTATCAAACGCCAGCTTATAGCGGACCGCGGCTTTACGTGAGCTGGTGACCACCATGGCCTTGGCCTGCCCGCCAAGCAGATGTGCGATATGCTTACGGAAATGCTCGACGATGACTTTCACTTTTTGCGAAACATTATGGTCGTGAAGCGTGACCCACTGGTTCAGTCTGACCTTCGCTTTTTTGCTGTCCACTTCCCGGTCTGGATCGTTCAGTTTTTGCAGGAGCTTATAGGCCACTTTGTAGTTGGTGTAATTTTTTAGCACATCGAGAATAAAGCCTTCTTCGATGGCCTGGCGCATGGAATAAACGTGGAACGCTTCGGGTTTGTTGCTTTTTGAGGCGGGCTCAAGCGGGTTAGGGCGGCGACCAAACAGCTCCAGCGTTTTGGCCTTTGGCGTGGCGGTAAAAGCATAGTAATTCAGATTATTGCTGCCTTTACGTGCGGCGACGGTGGCATCCAGAATATCTTCCGAAGACAGCTCTACATCGTCATCCGCCTCTTCTTTCATCAGCACTTCTTTCAGCTGCCGTGCCGTAGAGCCGCTTTGTGAGGAGTGTGCTTCGTCGGCAATAACCGCATATTTACGTTGCTTAAGGCTGACGCTGTTTTCAATCGCCTTTAATACAAACGGGAAGGTCTGAATGGTGACGATAATGATCGGCTGGGAGTTTTCCAGCGCGAACGCGAGCTTCTCAGATTTCGAGCCGTCGCCTTCTTTATTGTTGATGCGCCCGACGACGCCGTCCTGATGTTCAAACTGATAAATAGTGTCCTGGATCTGATCGTCCAGCACCGTTCGGTCCGTTACGACAATAACCGAGTGGAACTGCTTTTCGCCTTTCTCGTCGTGTAGGCGGGAAAGCTGATGCGCGGTCCAGGCAATCGAATTGGATTTACCGGAGCCCGCACTGTGCTGAATCAGGTATTTATTGCCCGTGCCTTCTACAGTCGCGGCGGTGAGCAGTTTATTCACCACGTCCCACTGGTGATAGCGCGGGAAAATCAGGCTCTCTTTTTTGCCCTTCAGGCCGTTCCACTCTTCTTTTTCTTCGATTTGCAGGTGCACAAAGCTGGCAATAATTTTCAGCAGGTTGTCTGGCAGCAACACTTCATTCCACAGGTAGCTGGTGGCGTAGTCGTTTTCATTTTCCGGGATGTCGTTTCCCGCCCCGCCGTCATGCGTACCCTTGTTAAACGGCAGGAAGAAGGTTTTATCGCCGTCGAGCCTGGTGGCCATAAAAACTTCGTACTGGCTGACGGCAAAGTGCACCAGCGCCCCGCGCTTAAAGGTCAGCAGCGGTTCGAGTTTATTGGTCCCGGGGTCCTTCGGCAAACGCGTTTTCTTATATTGCGTGATGGCGTTTTGCACCGTCTGCTTAAATTCAGACTTCAGCTCCAGCGTCGCTATCGGCAGGCCATTGACGAACAATACCAGGTCGATACGCCATTTTTTCGCTTTGGCGCCTGTTTCTTCAAACACGCTTTTAGAGGCATGTGGGCTGTAAACCAGCTCCGGCACAACGCGGCAGATATTCTGCTGATAGCGAGCCAGGGTTTCCAGGTTGAGATTATGCTCCGGCTTGAACTGGCACAGGGAAAAACGGGCGTTATGGCTTTTAATCCCATGGCGCAGCACGCCGAGCGTGCCATAAGTGCGCGACAGCATATCGGTAGCGTTGATGTCCGCTTTTTTCAGCTGGGCTACCAGCACATCGAGGAAATGACGCTCGGTATCGGTAGGGTAAATCTTGGCAAATTTCTCCCACTCCTGCGGCTGCGTGGTCTGCACAAAGATCAGTGCATCCTGCGAGTACAGCGCACGTTCGCGATCGTAACCGTCGGTTTTGCCACGAATCCAGCCGGTAGCTATCATCTGGGCGATCATTTCATCCTGGAAGATCAGCTCTTTAGTGCTATCCATGCTCATGCGGTTGCCTCCTGAGATACCTCTGTGTCTTGAGTGGCGGGCGCTACCCAGTCGCGGACGTCGATTTTTCCGGTGACGGCGGCGGAAATAAGGGCGGTGCGACGTTCCTGGAGCAGCAGAATAATATTTTTCGCATTTTTTTCAAGAGTATCTAATTGTGGTAATCTAATTTTTAGATACCCTAAAACTGCACCAATCTCTTCTTCTGGTGGTAAACATATATTAATTTTTGAGGTCTGCTCAAAATTGAGCCCATCCCTGTTTCCACCGACCTGGCATGCTTCAATCTGTTCCTTGGTTGAGGACGATTTCATGGCATATGAAATAAAGTCACGAATATTTTCAGTGAAACGTAATATGCAAACGTGTTGATTCACATTAGCTTCAATAAATGGTGTGGGAACTATACAACTACGACCAATCGAACCACCGGTAATATTAAGTAATATATCACCTTCAAGAACACGAGTTCCTTTCATGTCATTATGTGTTTTAAAGTCGATAAAAACGCACTCTGAAGATCCTACCCTAAGTCCATCATCGTAGATATTTTGACTTCTTAAGAAGAGTACTCCCTCATCAAGGTATATTTCTGAACCACCTCTTGGAGTTTTGCCACTTCCTATTTTTATAGCATGATAACCCAGCCTGGTTACGGTCCAATGCTCCGGTACTTCCCCCAGCCACTCAACACCAGAATCTTTCATCGGCACATCAGGGTTTAGCCCTTTGGTGACGGCATGGCTAATTACTGCCTGACGTTTTTCTTTCAGCAGTTCAATCAGTTGTTGTTGTTTCTCGATCAGGTTGTCGATTTTTGCGGTTTCGTGATCGAGAAATACAGAAATTATTTTCTGTTCATTTAATGGGGGGTAACAACAGTATATAGATTTAAAGTCATCTTTATTTAATTTTGGCTGAGCAGAGGACGCGGTTGCTTTTAAAATCAACTGCTTGGAAATGTTGTCAGCCTGTCCTACATATGCAATAAATTCGCTAGAAATTTTTTTGTGCGAAAACTTTGCCATGAACATATTGGGAGCTAAAGAAGCTGGCCCTTTGTTGTAAGGCATTTGATAAAACAATCCAGCATATGCCCCAACATTAGCTAAAAGAAACTCTCCGCCATAAAGCGATGATTTACTTAGGTAATTATAAGAATTTTTATCAACCCAAACCCCGTTGCTATTATTTAAATCATGCCTAAGGTCTGTTAGACGAACTAATCTAGCATATGACGGGTCATCTAAATATGTAACATTAGACTTTAGGTCTGCAAAAGAACCATTAGCCGTATAGTCAGTTAGTATTGTCTTTAAATAACCAAATTTGGACTTAATCCAATGACTTGGAATATCCCCCAACCACTCAACCCCAGAATCCTTATACTCCGGATACGCCTTATACTTAGCCATCAGGAATGTACCTCCTGCAGCAGCTTCATAATCTCGGCGCTGACCGCATCCAGGTCGGCATCAATTTCTTCCAGCGGGCGCGGTGGCTGATAAACGTAGAAATGGCGGTTAAACGGAATTTCATAACCGACAATCCCCACCTCATTATCTTTCGCATCACGTTTATCGGCGTTGATCCACGCATCCGCTACGTGCGGCAGGACTTCTGCTTTGAAGTAATTTTCAATCAGGTCGCTGGTGGACACTGCCGGGTTCAGCGGCACGTTCTCGTTATCGCGCAGATCGCCATCTTGTTCAAACTCGACCACTCTGCCTTTGTATTCAAACGCACCGTACAGCGGCTGGGCGGCTTCTTTTAGCTCCTTCTTAACCACCGGCTCGGCATCCGGGTTTTTGGTGGTGATGGCGTCGATAAACTGCTTGTTCTCTTTGGCGTCCAGCTTCACGCCTGCGGTTTTGAAAGCCCCTTTCAGGGTTAACTGGAACTGGTTGAAGTCGTTACTGACCACTTCTTTGCCACCAGCCAGTGCGCCCAGCGCCGTCTGAATCTGCTGCGCTTTTTCCATCAATCCGCGCTGGGCCAGCCACAGTTTGCTGTCGAGCAGGTCTTTGATTTGTTTCTCTTTCAGTTCGGCGAATTCAGCTTTGATGATGGCGCGTGCTTCCGCTTCAATCCTGGAGAAATCACCGTAGCTTTCTGCCTGCCACTGGGCAGCGAACTCTTCATACAGGCGTTCCATCGGTGCATTGAACGGCTTTGGCGCAAAGCGCAGGCTGGCAATCGCTTCATCGGTCACCTGAGCAGACAACCGCAGCGGGCGCTCAATGGTCAGGCGGCGGTAGCCAAAGTCGGTGCTGTTAAAGATTTTGCTGGCGAAGGTTTTCGACGCTTCGGTTTTAGCGGTAGCAGGCTGACGGCCCCGGTTAGATTTTTGCTCCGCGGCTTTTTCCAGACCCAGCTCTTCCAGCGGTGTCGCGTCCACGACCTCAAATGCACCGAATGTCTCGGTAATAAGCCGGATGTCGTCCTCGCCCATCAGGTTACGCTTGGAGCCTAAAGACTTACGCATTTTTCCGCACAGATTGGTGCCATCAATCAACTGCACTTTGCTCTTACGCTCAGGCGCTTTCTTGTTGGATAGGATCCAGACGTAGGTGGCGATGCCGGTGTTGTAGAACATATCCGTTGGCAGCGCGACGATGCCTTCCAGCAGGTCGGCCTCCAGTATATGGCGGCGGATTTCACTTTCACCGCTGCCTGCGCCGCCGGTAAACAGTGGGGAGCCGTTAAGGATTATCCCGATACGCCCGCCGTTACTCACGCTGCCGTCGATATTGTGGCCGTCGCGCATTTTACTGATCAGGTGCAGGAGGAACAGCAGGGAGCCGTCGGAAACGCGCGGCAGGCCAGGCCCGAAACGGCCGTTGAAACCTTTCTGCGTATGTTCGTCGTTAATCTCGCCTTCGATCTTCTTCCAGTCCACGCCAAACGGCGGGTTAGACAGCATGTAGTCGAACTGATCCAGCGGCAGCTGGTCGTTAGATAGGGTGTTACCCAGCTTAATGCGGCTGACGTCCTGACCTTTGATCAGCATATCGGCTTTACAGATAGCGTAGGATTCCGGGTTCAGTTCCTGACCAAAAGCGCGCATTACCGCATTGGGGTTCAGCTCGTGCACGTATTCCATGCCGGAAGAGAGGAAGCCGCCCGTGCCTGCTGTCGGGTCGTAAATAGTGCGGATGATGCCGTCCTTAGACAGGGCTTCATCATCTTCCATAAATACCAGCGAAGTGGTTAAACGCACGATATCGCGCGGGGTGAAGTGCTCCCCGGCCGTCTCGTTGGAGCTTTCCGCAAACCGACGGATTAGCTCCTCAAAAACCAGGCCCATTTCATGGTTGGAAATCGCCTTCGGGCTGAGATCGGTGGTGGCGAATTTCTTCACCACTTTGTAGAGCAGGTTGGCGTCTTCCAGCAGGCCAACAAATTCGCTGAATTTGAAGTGCTCGAATATTTCGCGCGCATCCTTTGAGAACGACTGAATGTAGTTCTCGAGGTTGGCTTTAATATCATTCTGCCCCATCTTGCCGAGATCCATCGGGGAGGTGTTGTAGAACGACAGGTTATTGGTCGCGCGTAACAAAAGCTTCTCTTTGCCTTCTTCCGGCAGCGGACTGGACTTTAGCTTTACAGCTTCTGCAACCACCGCGTCCTTACTCTCCGCCAGCACACACTCCAGGCGGCGCAGCAGCGTAAAGGGCAGGATCACACGCCCATATTGGGATTGTTTGAAGTCACCGCGAAGCAGGTCGGCAACGGCCCAGATAAAGGCCGCAGTCTGAGAGAAGTTTGTGTTAGTCATGAAAGTTACCAAAACAGTTGCAGTTATAGAGGAGGATTATACAGAGCCGCTACCCGTTCGCACGGCATTCCCCCCACCAGAAAAGGTCATTGCGTTTTTACTGCTCTATCTCAAACTCATCAAAAAGCTGCAGATCAACGTCAAGCAGCTCAACGGCATTGCTGCGGCGAATGCCGACGTTATTTTCAATCAACAGCTCGACCAGCCGCTCTCCGTCGATAAGCGTGATTGGCGCAGCCCCAGGGAAAAGCGCGGCTTCTGCACACTTAGCGGCAAACTTACCGGTGGTAATCAGAGTGCCCCGAATGGCTTTATGGTAGGGAAGTGCCCCGCGTAGCTGGTCGATAAAAGGCCGCGTGATGGTGCCCTGCATACGCTTGACCTGCACAACTTCAGTAATCGTGGTGATGCCAACCTGCACCTGGCCGACAACGTCGACGCCTTTGTCGCCGGAGGCTTTGGTGACTTCAACCTGCTCGTAGCCCATCGCCTCCAAAAGCTGGCCGATAAGATGCTCAAACTTGTAAGGATTCATGGTGCTGATTTGCTCGTGAAGCAGTTCTTTTTGCTTCTCGTTGTAGCGTTTGACCGCCTCCAGCAATTCCTTCCGAGGATCTGTCTTGCGGGCCGGAAGTGCTTTCCCCAGCCACAGGCGGCCAGTGTCGGTTATCTGGTAGCTCATGCCTTCGCGAGCGACCATCTTCCGGTCTATCAAGTTGTATAAGCGGGAATAAAGCGTGCTTTTGATGGAGCTGGCTGAGGCAAATTTTGAATGCTGATGCAAAAATGCCTGCCATTCAGGCAGCAAATCAGCGCGCTTAGCCATTTCGCGGCCTGCCAGGAGTTCCAGAAGCTGCAGCAAACCTTCCTGATCGTCCAGGGATCGCAGAACTTTTTCATCACCTTTTAGAAAAAGTTTGCCGGTCTCTGTGGGCACCCAGGCACCCTCAGCCGTGGTTTCCATCAGGTCAAACTTTGGGAGGTTAAGAAACAGATAGCATCCGTAGCTGTGCCGTGGATTTAAAATATGACCGTCTGTATTCCATATTGCCTGGGCTAAATCAGCATCTTCACCCTTGAGGCGGGCTTTGATCCAGCTGTCCGGCTCTGACCAGTCCACAGGGTTTTGCGGCGTGCCTGTTTGCTCATGAATGGCCGTAATCATGTTTCGGACGGATTGCAGCTGGATCCCGGAAGTGGCTTTCATCATCGCGCTAGCCTGAGCATAAGTAGGAAAGAGTGGAGTGATGACTTTGTAGTTTTGCACGTTTATCCCTCAACGAACGAATTATCGCTTCAGGGGATTATACGAGCCTTATTTATGCATTTGATAGCACTGATATTTGAGAGGAGAGTCTATTGAGATGTGGAAACAATCGGTTATGTTTCCACATAGTGAAAGGAATAGTGCTTATCTGATGCGTTTTGCCCGATCAACAATCACCCCATTCTCCCCAACATATCGCTCAGGCCATATCCCAAAGGGATATACCTCAAGCTCTCCATGCACTCAATCTTTCACCGCCATGCCATAGAATTCCTCTGCCCAAAGACGAAAGGGGCGCTAAGCCCCTTTGGTGAACGCAAACATCAGAAAAAATCACTGCTCCAGCAATTTCAAACGCATAACCAAAGGCAAATGATCGCTTACCGCAGGCCAGTTGATGCCTTTTAATTGCTGCTGCTTGCCTGTAGGCAGAAGGATCTCGGTAGTTTCCCAGCGTTGGCCCTTAAATGTCAGGATGTGGTCGATGGCTGCGGCCGGGTTTATGGCAGGCCAGGTCCTGGCATCAAACTCAGGCGATACCTGGCTTTGCCAGTAGCGCTGGAACCCCTGCATTACCGGGCTGCCGGATACATCGTTGAAATCGCCTGCCAGTATTTTTATGGACGTTTCAATGTTGGGGAAGCTGGAAGTGATATTCCCGGCTGCAAAGTCGTTGATAGCGTACATCTGCTGCATGCGTATGGCCGGGTCTTCCTGCCAGTCGAGGTGGCTGGCGATGAATACTATCGGGCTGCTGAAACCGGGTTTTTGTACTTCGGTCGCCAGCATTATGCGCTGTTCTACTTTTGGTGATGGTAGCGGGAACGCTTCGTGGCGGGTGATTGGGTAACGTGAAAGCACGGCTATGCCATATTCCCCACCTTCAAAATCAATTGTTTTGCCAAAGACGCCGTACATGCCTGTCAGCTTTTTTAACTGTTCAAGCTGGTTAACGCCGCCGCTGCGTCGAGTGTTTTTATCCACTTCGCTCAGGGCGATGATGTCGGCATTTAAAGCTTTAATCGCCCTGGCTACGGCGTCGATTGTGCCAACTCGTACCGCCGCTATGTTGTAGGTGGCAACGGTAAGTTCAGGTGCCTTTGCGGATGGGTAGATTTTATTTGGGGTTCCGACTTTTCCAGGGGTGAGCACCACCAATTTACTTTCTTTGGCCGCAGTTTGTTCAGCGGCGTAGCTGGCCGGAATAGAGCTGATGATTACCAGGCTGAGGATAATTTTCCCGGCAGCTCGTAAATGACGGCTGGCGCTTTTTGGGTTTGGTGTTTTTGTTATTCCTGATGTAGCGATTGTTCGTAGTAATGTAGATTTCATAAACGGCATTCCTTCGCGATCTTATAAAGGATGAATGGATATAGCTGGTCAGGGTAAACCAGCCGTAAAGGGTGAATCTTTAATGACTTTCCGTCGCCTCATCTTTAACGGCGGGGCTGCATGTTTGTGTCAAAGCTTCTCGCAGCTGGCGGTTATCGCCCTGTGCGGCGTATCTATCCGGCCAGATTTCACGCGGATGCACACCAGGCGCACCGGCAATTAAAAACTCACCTTTTGGCCATGGGCGTGTAAGCGCGTTTGCTAATGTCGAAGAAGCCAGCCCGGCTGCTCGCGAAACGGCTGCCGGTGATGTTTCTTTTTTACGTAAACCCGCAATAATATCTGCTGAATGCCAATTCTCATTCATAACTCCCTCCACTTATTTATCTAACGGTTATTTCTTAGTGCGTGATCTAACTTAAAATAAATGAAAGTGGCTGGATACTACGAAGAACGTAGCTTTATAGTTATGAGAGTCAAATCGGCAAGAAAGTCTTGGGTTCTTAAATTATCGTTTCTTTTTACATGGCTAACTAATTGATGCTAAATGATTAATGTTTTTATGTTATCTGGTTTTTTATGTCTTAGAATGTTTTTCGGTCACAAAATTTAAATCTATTTAAACGTCGTGTGGATGATTTTATTTATTATTGGGTGTTTAAGTAAGAGGGTTAATTTATGGAGTTGAATAACTAAGAAGACATTATCTCTGATGATATAAGCGTGCCGGAACATCGCAACCGTAATGGGGAGCATGGTATGGTCCATTCCCGTATGGAGACGACCCACACGACCAGTTCTGGATTAAACAGGGAATAGATTATGCAAAAAATACGGCTATTAAGCGGCTCCACTACACCTTAACCGGCGTGCTGCTGTTGCTTGTCGCAATTATGCCGGTTATCGGCTTCACGGCTAACGGAGTGCGTTAGCCACCTGATGCAAGGCTGCCAGTCTAAAATATTATCCTCTGATAATCCGCGCCGCCTGGTGGGATAGTCCATTGAAAATAGCATCGCTGATTTGTTGGGGAAAGTCGGCTGGCAGTTCTGCTGTAACTGTGGCGATAACTTCCTCTGTACGAGCGGCCATTTCCTGCATAAGGTCGAACGCCGTTTTCGGAGAAAATCCGACATGATCGGCAGTGCTGATGAAATGCCGGGGTTGGATCATCGAGAAATGGTACTGCCGATTCTTCCCTTGTAATGCCATTGCCATCTTCGCTTTTTGGAGAGGGATCCCGCCCGTTTCAAAGATCGGGAAGGCAGACATAACATCGTACAAGGGGGTCATACGAAATGATGACTCTGGCTCGATGAACAAGCTAAAATTCTTCCCGTGACCGTCGATAGCGGCCAGCATCCAGAAGAGGATCTGTGTTTTAAAGAATATTTCACGATCCTGCGTTGCAACACGAGAGCCTAACAATAATTTCATTGCATCCGCGATGCCCGGTCCGCCGTGTGACTCATATTTCAGGGCCGGGGCAACGCCCAATGCCTGGCAAAAGTCCTCCTGGGGCAGCCGCAGCAGCCAACCATCGCGAGACCATCTTCGGTCAAAACGTTCGACTACCAGCACTTTCTTTTGACCAAATACGGCAAGTTCTGCATTTGCAACCGGGAATCCAAACGCTCTGGCAATACGCAAACACAGCCACTCGTTTTCGCAGCTTTCACTCAGGTCAATGTTGTTCTGCTCTATTCTGCCAATCGGGAGTTTGAAAATGTGGCTGGTCGGGGTGCTACCCTGCGGCCTTTGCCAGCGTGCCTGGTACCAGAGTAGGGCTGTTTTTTCCTGGGCTCCGGCTAATGAAATACGAAAATCAGCGCCTTCTTCCATTCCCAACGGAGCCATCTGGTAACTATCCAGTAGGGTTTCTATCTGAGAGTCATCCAACGGCTCTGCCAGCGTTTCCATTACGGAGGGGATGTCACTTCCAGAAGGGTAAAGCTGTATGGCACCCACGCAGTCACGCCCGACACTTGCTAACAGATCGAAAGGGTGTGCTGTTTCTACATGGAAGCGGGCCTGCATCCGGGCAATAATCGCCTCGGAGTCGGGTAAAAGGTTGCTGAAGAAATTGAAAACTTCTTTTCCTCTTATGCGGCTATGCTGGAGGGGTAGTGACAACGAGATGGCGCGTGCACCGGGTTCAGACAGCCACTCGGGTACGTACTGAAATGACATCGCGCCGCTGCCGTCCCGGTACAATGTGCCCACCACATCGCCGTTCATGGCCACGGTCAGAGTTTGTGTTCTCATCTCTTACCACTCCTTTTTCCAGTACCCGGCTGCTCTCTCATCCATGTTTGTGTCTTTTTTCACCACATGCAGTTCAAGATCCAGTGCTGAGAGGATTTTAAATAATGTCTCCAGCTTGGTGGACTCTGGTCTGTTCTCGAAATCAGAGACAGTTGTTTGCTTGATTCCAATCATCTCCGCGGTTTTGGTTTGAGTCAGTTTATTGATTTTTCGTTGGTCTTTGACTGCGTAAGCCAGTGAGGTCGGTGACGTTACTTTCATCATTATCCCCTTTAGCGGATATTTTAATAAAATCCCCTGTAGGGGTTAAAATAAGATTATCCTCTGTGGGGGTTAAATGCAATTTATCCTTTATAGAGGATAAGGTTTTTTGATGGGCTGGCAGAGATGGGTTCTGGTGTGACTCATAAAGTCACGTCCATTAAACAGAAGCCCCGGCCTCCCGGCCAGGACTTTGCAAGCTGCTACTTCGTATAAAACCGATAAGTCGCCGTATAAGGCACTTTCAGCGTGGCGCCAAACGTTGCCGGGTCGCAGTTCGTCGGGCCGGTTACGCCGCCGCGAGTGTCCACTCGCTGGATGCTGCTCACGTTAGCGAACAGGCCTGGCTGGGCCTCTGAGGTGCCGGTCAGCAGCAGCCACGGAATAGAGCCTTTATCTTTCGTCGGGCGAGTGGCGCTCAGCGCTCCGGCGACCACGCTGCCGTCCGTGGCCTGCCAGTGCGGGCCGTCGAAGTGTTTGCCGAAGAGGTGCTTCAGGCCTTTGTCGCTGAACAGGTCCGCTTCCGGGGCCTGGAATACCCAGCTCCCGGTTTTGGCCCCGGCGTCCGTTGCCGCGCAGCGGTAGATTTGCACGCCACGGGCATAAAGCTCGGTTTGCAGATGCTCGCCTTTTGGCGCATCGATAGAAGTCTCTGCGGCGTTCGCCAGGGCCGGAAGCCCGCCTGTCATCAGCGTGAAACACACGGCCGTTAAGAAGCGCTTGCTCATGACGTCACTCCGCACACCATACGCGCGCCGCCGCCGCCGAGCATTGCCGGGTGGTCAGAGTGGTTATCGCCGCCGGCGTGGATCATCAGCGAGTGGCCTTTGAGGTCAGACATTCGCAGGCGAGGAGCCAGCACCGGGTAGGTTGCCGTGCCGTCGCTGTCTACATACAGCGCAGGCAGGTCGCCGAGGTGGCCGTTGCCCCACGGGCCTTCGTGTTTGCCGGTGTGGGCCGGATCTAAGTGGCCGCCCGCCGCCAGGCCTGCCACCATTTTGCCGTCCTGCATGCCGGGGCCGCAGTTCGGATTAGTGTGAACGTGGAAGCCGTGAATACCCGGCGGCAGGCCTTTCAGGTTTGGCGTAAAGACCACCCCATATTGGGTGGCGTGATATTCAATTGTGCCCGCTGGGGTTGAGGTGCCGTTGGCGTCCACGGTGTTCATGGTCACGGTGGCGGCCTGCGCCAGCCCGGTACAGGCGAGGGCGGTAATACACAGCGTCAGTTTTAGCGTTTTTAACGTGTTCATCGTTTAACCCTGTATTTTTATCGGATGATGCAAAGAGACAGATGTCGCAAAATTTTGTGCTACGGGCTTATGCGCGGCAGCAAGCTGGTTATAACAAACCGTTTTGCGGCGTGTTTGATTGCTCTGATAGGTAAAATTGTGGGTTGAAATTCAGCGTGAAGATTTTTAAAAACAATATTTTCATGAGCTTATCCTGTGGTCGGGAACGATTAAAGGGAGAGGCCTGAATGAAAAATAAAGCGTATATAGCGGTGATAAGAGAGAGTGCAAACGACCGGCTAACGATCGTTAAAAATTATTTGACTGCTATGCCTTAACTAAAGCATAGATGATTGCGCTGAGCGGGTTGAATACGGTTGCTAAAAATCGCGAGATTGTTAAAAAGCCTTTAATTTTCATCCGGCTTGATAAATAAGATATATCCGAATAAAAAAGGGCCGTTAAACGGCCCTTGAAGTGAATAAAACGATTTAAGCCAGCGGGCGGGAGCCAATCATTCGGGCGCTCTTAATCCACGCCATAGATCCCATCAGCGCAATCGCCGTCAGCAGGATGTACTCCAGCGACATGGCATACACGCCCTGAATGGCGTAAATCACCACGCTAATCACGTCGATAACCACCCACAGCAGCCAGTTCTCAACGTATTTACGGGTCATCAGCACCATCGCGGCGATCGACAGGATCAGCATCGCGGAATCCCACAGCGGGAAGGCGTCCGGCTGGAGCTGCGGCATCTCAACCGCCACGCCTAGGCTTTGCATAATGCCCACCGCAATGCGGGTCAGCACGGCGAAGACCGGGTCGATAAAGAAGGTCATCAGCGCGATGGCGACCAGGCATACCGCCACCAGCGTGAATGCCTTGCTGCGCGGCAGCCAGCGGATCTTCAGGGCGGCCTCGTTGGCTTCGTTCTGGCGGCTCCACGCATACCAGCCGTAAAGGTTAGCGGCGAAGAAGAACACCTGCAGCAGCAGGCTGGCGTAAAGCTGGATCTGGAAGAAAATCGCCGCAAACAGCGTGACGTTAATCAGGCCGAACAGGTAGTTGATGATTTTCTCTTTGCTGGCGAACCAGATGCAGAGCAGGCCGAAAACGGTGCCGATGGCCTCGATCCACGAGAGCGCGTAGCCGCCTTCGCCAAGCGGAATGGTGACCATCACATTCTTAATGCTGAAGAAATCCATGATTACTGCTCCTGGCTGTCAAGGTAGAGCGCTTCGAGGGCGAGTAGGATCTCGCGGGATTCACCCTGCAGGCAGGACTGTTCCTGCTGCTGGTAGTTGTTAATGCCTTCTTCAAGGTTGCCGCTGTGCTCCACGACCACGTTGAGCACGGAGGCAATGCGTAAGCCGCGCAGCGCGCCGACCACCATTAGCGGCGCCGTTTCCATATCCGCGGCGAGGATGCCCTTGCCGGACCAGAACTGGTTAATCTCGTCTTCGCGTTCGGTGTAGAAGCTGTCGTGGCTGCGCACGTAGCCGCAGTGGCTGGCGTAGCCCAGGCGTCTGGCCTGTTGAGCAAGATGATGCACCAGGCCGATGTCCGCGCAGGCCGGGTAGCCTTTGTCGATGTACATATTGCTGGTGCCGTCGTCCCGCACGGCGGCGGTGGCGATCACCAGGTCGCCGAGGCGAATATGGTTTTGCATCGCCCCACAGCTGCCGATGCGGATCAGGTTGGTGACGCCAATCTGGCGCAGCTCTTCCACGGCGATGGCGGTAGAAGGCCCGCCCATGCCGGTGGACATCACCAGCACTTCCACCCCACGGAACCAGCCGCGCAGGGCGCGATATTCCCGGTTGCTACCGAAGTCTTCTACGTTTTCCAGAAACTGAGCGACGTGTTCCACGCGTTTAGGATCGCCCGGCAGGAGCGCATAACGGGCGTGCGTCATCTCCCGGCTGAGCCGGATATGGGGCTGGAGTTGGGTCATGATGTTTTACCTGGCGTTAAACGAGCCCTGTAAACGGGCTCAGGATTTACTGCTGTTTTTAATGTTCGGCGTGCTGGCGCAGGCGTTGAGGATCGATAACCTGAATATGCTCGCCGTGAATCACAATAATATTTTCTTCCCGCAGCTCGGATAAAATCCGGTTGATACTGCGCGGCGCCACCGCAAACTGCTCGCTTAATTGCTGCTTATTAAGCAGGATGTCGCCCTGGATCTGCTGGTGTTTTTGCCATAACGCCAGGCAAATACGCTGATGTAACGAATAAAGAATGTCTTCTCCGGCCTTTTTGGAGAGCTGATAATATTGATCGCTGACGGCCTGTAATATTTTTTGATTAAAGTAATTGTCTAACGCCAGCCAGCGAATAAAATCTTCCCGCGTCAGCACTAATAGCGCCGCGTCGCTAACCGCTTCTACCGAGCAGATGTATTGCCGCCGCTCGAAGATTTCCAGCTCGCCCAGCATGTCGCCCTTTTTATAGCGCGCCTGGGAATATTTTCGCCCGTCGTCGGCGGTGGTGAAAACGTCAATTTCCCCTTTAACGATCAGGTGGAACTCATCGCAGGTTTCACCCTGGCGGAAGATCAGCGAGCCACGAGGGTAATGTTTTAGCTGCCACCTGCGCAGAATATCCAGCGGGCAATACTTCAGCAGCTCATACAGCGTCGGGTCGCCGGTCACTCTTTCAATGACGCTGAGCCAGTCGCTTTGTCTGCTCTCGTTTTTCATGGTGTTCACTATAAAATTTCCCGTCAAATAAGGACAGGACGCCCGTCCCGCGCTGCCCACAGATTAGCGCGAAAACTGCCAGCGGGATCTGAAATCCGCATCGTGGCCGGGACATTTGTCCCGCCGGTTCGCTGACGGAGTGGGCGATTTGCTCTTTTTTCGTACATACTGTTTTTGAAGTTCACCCAATCTATTAACTGTTTATGATTTTAATCAAGGAGTTAACATGTCTGGTTGGTTCGAATTAAGCAAAAGCAGCGACGGGCAGTTCAAGTTTGTGCTCAAGGCCGGTAACGGGGAAGTGGTCCTCACCAGCGAGCTGTATAAAACCCGCGCCTCGGCGGACAACGGCATCGCCTCGGTGCGCACCAACAGCCCGCTGGACGAGCGCTACGACAAGAAGGTCGCCAGCAACGGGAAGTTCTATTTTAACCTCAAGGCCGGGAATCATCAGGTGATTGGCACCAGCCAGATGTACGCCACGGAGCAATCCCGCGACAAAGGCGTTGCCTCGGTGAAAAATAACGGTGGAACCGAAACGGTGAAAGATAAGACTTAACCAAAGCCTGGGGCGGCGGGGCAATCCGCGAGCATTCACCTGGGTGATGTTTCGCGTGATGCTGCCCCGGCCGCCTTTTCCCGGCCGCAGCCTCAATGGCTTGTTGTTTATCGCCGGGAGCCTGGCCGTAAAAATGAAAGTGGAATCTACCCCCGTGGCGTATCGCCATGCCGGGCTTCATCTGCCCGCAGAGAATAAAATCCCCGGCACGAGTCTCCAGCAGCTTGTTTCTCAGGTCAAAGACAAAACAGGCATCGTGCCTGCACACCTTATCTCGCTCCAGCGCGTGGCCTCGGAGCACAACTGCATTATCGGCATTCGCCCGGTGGACAAGCTGGCGACGGCGCTGATTGAGGCCGGTCATCCAACCAAAGGTTTTCACATCAAGGGGAAAAGCGCCTCGTGGGGGCCGCAGGCAGGGTTTATCTGCGTGGAGCAGAGTTTTAGCAAGCTGGAGAACGCCTCGCCCGAGCGAATCGCAAAATTCAACTTGCAGACGCAGGCCTGTATCGCCGAAGGGCATGCCGTAGCCGTGCCGCTGGAGGTTTCCCAAAGCCGTCTGCATAACCTGTTTGAGCAGGGGCTTATCGATAAGCTTTCCCCGGAGAATACCCGCGGCGTGAGCCATCTCAGGGCCAGCGGGCCGGGCGGCGAGCGCTATGCGTTTGAGGCCCAACGGCTGCCGGGGAACGGAGAGGCGCGATATCGAATTTCCCATCATGGTACGCCGCTGGAGGTGCTTGCTCCGCATGCCGAAGCCAGGCCCTTCACAGCAGATTATGATTTGCTGGTCATCGCCCCGCACGTTAGCGAGCTAGGGCCGGAAGACAATTTGCAGGTGCCGGACGTGTCGCATCAGGTTTTTCGCCAGCGGCTGGAAAATTACCGCACGCTTCCCGAGCACGCGGCGTTGCGGCAGGACTATGACGACCCGGCGAGCTTCTACCGCAAGAGCGACGGTGAGATAGGCAATGCCAGCGAACGCGCTCGCCGGATGATCGGCGTGCTTAACCAGGCGCTGGCAGGAGAGGGCGAAAAAGTCGTGCATCACGCAACCGACAACGCCAACCCGGTGACCGACCCGGAGAGCAACTATCCGGCCACGTTTGCGCTGCCGTGCAAAATCGGACGCTTCGAGCCTTTGTGCATCATTGAGAATAAAGACGATTTGGCCGAGCTGGTGATGCAGGCGAAGAACGCGGGCTACCACGTGCCGCTGAATCCGCTGTGGGAAAAAGAGGTGCTTGGCGTGCGAAGCGACAGGTTTACCGCCGCGAAGCTGACGCTGGAGGCGGCGCAGTTAGCAAGGCCGGTTCGGCAGCGTTGAGATGTGTTTTGCGAGGCGTGCCGATATATCGAACGAAAAAAGCTCAAAAGCGCACCCATTGTTCAAAAAATGATCGCGGACGGGTCGATACTGAAAACAGAAGCATATGACTTACCCAAAAGTTAACTCACAAAGGGATATGCTGATGAAAAGAGATCTACAGGCAGTAAAGAATTTTGATTTTCTGGCGCGCAGCTTCGCGCATATGCAGGCTTCGGGGCAGCAGGTGAATCTCCAGGCCGTGACCGGCAACATGAGCCACGAGCAAAAAATGTGGTTCTGCGAACGCTTCAACCATTATTGCATCGAAGAATCCCGAGCCGCCGCGCTCGAACACTGAAACAACGGGCCAGTAGGCCCGTTGTTTGTTTTAGCCCTTCAAAGCGTTTACTCATCCAGACTCATCGCTAATTATCGGTTATCCAACTGGGCACGCACATTGTTCAGGCCGGTCGTATTGATCCGGTACGGCTGCCCGTTGCTGGATTTAATCAGCTTCTTGGTTTTGAGTTTTTTGAACACGGCCAGCGTGCAGTCGCTAAGCAGCAACCCTTCACGGGTATAACATTCAACGGCGGTGACGCGGCCAGAGCTGTCGCGGGTGTGAACGATGCGTCCCCCTTTCGCTAAAACGTGAAGGGTACGTTGTTCCTGACGGGATAAATTCATACTGGAAAAGCCTTTTCATCATCATGTGCAAAACGTGCCAACACAACGCGTGTGTTCGCATACGGATTAAGCGCAGTGATAATCAGTCCGTCCCGTGGTGGGCGGGGAGCTGATTATCTGATGATTACATTCTCCAGCATCAGGCCTCTGAGTGACTTCGGTTGAGGAAACGGGCGGATAATAACACATAAAAACTAGAGGGGAATAGTCAAGGGATCCAGCTGTCCCACGCGGGCTGCGGCGCAAGTTGCTCTACCAGGAAATCAATAAACGACCGGACCTTCGGGTTGCTGTATTTGCTCGGGAAATAGAGGGCGTACAGCGCGTGGGTTTCGTAGGTGATGATCCCGTCCAGCAGCAGCGGGGTTAGCTCGTCCTTTTGAATATGGTCGCCAATCAGGTAGGTGGGCAGGTAGGCGACGCCCTGATTTTCCAGTACGGATTTAAGCAGCACCAGGCTGCTGTTGGCCTGGATTGGGGGGCGCATTTTTAGCAGGTGCTGCCGCTCGTGCTCGTCGGTAGTTTTAATCTGCGGCGTTAACCCAGGGTAAACCAGGCAGTCGTGCGTCACCAGGTCCGTGCGTTTGCCCGGCATCCCTTTCTTGCTGAGGTAGTCTGCGGTAGCGCAGTAGGCCCAGCGTACCGGCGCCAGTTTGCGCATGGCATAATTTTGCGGCGGAGAGGTGGATATTCTCAGGGCGATATCAAAGTCGGATTCATTAAGATTAATAAAGTTATCGTTAAGGTCGATATAAAGATTCACGTCGGGGAAGTTCGCCCGGTATTTATCAACCAGGTTGACCAGCCTGGCGTAGCCGAACGCAATCGAGCAGGTGATGCGTAATTCCCCCTGCGGATTATTGTAATAGCTGGATGTGGTATTTAGCGTATCGTCGAACTCTTTAATTAACTTATTAGCGCGCTTAAACAAATATTGCCCCGCATCGGTCAGCGTAATGCTGCGGGTCGTTCTTTTGATAAGCGTTGTTCCCAGCAAATCCTCCAGCGCCGCCAGGCTCTTGCTCACCGCCGAAGGCGACACGCTGAGCTGAGCTGCCGCTTCAGACAGCCCACCGCAATCGATAATTTTGACGAACACCTCGAGATGCTTGAGTGAAATTGGCGCGCTCATTCTTTCCTTTTATTCACAAGTGATTTGCGGAAACGGTATTAATTCCCCATACCAATCCAATTTCAAAAGTGTAACTATTGCGTTGTAGTAAATAAAGAAGTTAGAAAATGAATTTTATACATCATTAGTGATTTGCATCACAAAAGCCCGGGGATTTAATTGCAGCAGTTGGTAATTGTGATTTTCGTCCCAGTTATTATTACTTTTATTGAGAAGGTATCCTTTATGTGGACACGCCTCGAACCCTACAAATCATCATTTGTTCTTTTATTTGCTCTTATTGTCGGTGGCCTGCTGGGTATTTATGCCCCGACTTACGCCATTAAATTACAGCCCGTCGGGCAAATATTCCTCAACCTGTTGTTTATGATTATTGTGCCGCTGGTTGGCGTCAGCGTGATGTCTTCTATTGCCGGCATGACCGATCTTAAAAGGCTGGGCCGCATCATGGTGGTTATTTTTATTGTCTCCATCGCCATGGCGCTTATTCCCGCCGCAGGCATTGTGCTGCTGGCGCTTTGGTACAACCCGGCTCAGGGCGTGACCATCGATCTTTCTCACTCGGTGAAAGGCGGCTCGGGGGAGATGGATTTTGTCAGCATGGTGACCACCAGCGACTTCGTTGGCCTGTTTTCCAAGTCGAACATTCTGGCGCTGATCGTCATCGCGATTATTGCCGGGGTAGCGATTGGCCAGTCGGCGGACGCGGGCAGGCGCATCGCCGCTCTGCTGCAGGACGCCAACACCGTTATCATGAAAATTGTCTCGATTATCATGCAGATGGCACCGGTCGGGCTGGGCTGCTACTTCGCGGCCACCATGGCAAGTCAGGATGCCGCGCTGCTGATGACCTTTGCCCGCGCCATCGGGCTGTTTATGGCCGCAACGCTTATCTATTACGTGCTTGGCTCCATTTTCTACTCGTGGATTGGCGGCGGGATCCCGGCGGTGAAAGCGTTCTGGCGGCACGCCATTGAACCTTCAGCCACCGCGCTGGGCACCTGTTCTTCGCTCGGGACGCTGCCGGTTACGCTGCGCGCGGGCAAGGCGATGGGTATCAACCCTGAAATCGTCGATGTCTCGATTCCGCTGCTGGTTAACCTCAATAAAGGCGGTGTGGCGATGATTGCCGCGCTGAAAATCGTCTTTATCTATTCGGTTCTCGGCCTGCCGTTTACCAGCGAAACCTTCTTCCTCGCGATGCTGATTGCCGTGCTGTCGGCCATTATCGTTGGCGGCGTGCCGGGCGGCGCGTTCCTCGGGGAAATCTTTATTGTGACCACGCTGGGTCTGCCGATGGAGGCCATCCCGCTGCTGGTGGTGCTTGGCACCATTACCGACGCCCCGGCCACGCTCATCAACGTGATTCACGATCTTAATGCGGCACAAATCGTTGAGCGCTTCGCCGGAAAGAAGCGCACTGAACCTCAGGCAAGCGCCCCGCTGGCGGCGGACGGTATTGCGGGCTAAGCCCTTTGAATGGAATGAATCAGGAAATAACGGGAGATTTTTATGAAACAGAAAATGCATCTTGAAACCCAACTGGTCACCGCCGGACGGGAGAAACGCTACACCCAGGGCGCGGTAAATGCGGTGATTCAGCGCGCTTCCTCGCTGGTTTTTGACAGCGTAAAAGACAAAAAATTTGCCACTGCCAACCGGGCAAACGGCGAGCTGTTCTATGGTCGCAGAGGCACGCTGACGCATTTCTCCTTCCAGAAGGCGATGACCGACCTGGAGGGCGGCGCCGGGTGCTCGCTTTATCCGTGCGGTGCGGCGGCGGTCACCAACGCGATTCTGGCCTTCGTCAGCGGCGGAGACCATATCCTGATGACCGGCGCGGCCTATGAGCCAACACAGGACTTCTGCAATAAGATCCTGAGCAAATTTAACGTCTCAACGACGTACTACGATCCGATGATTGGGGCCGGGATAGCTGAACTTATCCAGCCCAATACCCGCGTCGTTTTCCTTGAGTCTCCGAGTTCAATTACCATGGAAGTTCAGGACGTTCCCGGCATGATTAAGGCGATTCGTGCCGTTAGACCGGACATTGTCATCATGCTGGACAATACCTGGGCCGCCGGAGTGCTGTTCCGCGCGCTGGATTATGGCGTAGATATCTCGATTCAGGCCGGGACCAAATACACCATTGGCCATTCGGACGGCATGCTGGGGACGGCCGTGGCCAACGAGCGTTGTTGGGATCGCCTGCGTGAAAATTCCTACCTGATGGGCCAGACGCTGGATGCCGATACGGCGTATATGGCCGCCCGTGGCCTGCGCACGCTGGGGGTGAGGCTGAAGCAGCATGAAGAAAGCAGCCTCGCGATTGCCCGCTGGCTGTCAGAGCATCCACAGGTGGAGCGGGTTAACCATCCCGCGCTGGCAGAATGCCCTGGGCATGCGTTCTTCGAACGTGACTTTTCCGGCAGCTCCGGCCTGTTCTCCTTTGTGCTGAAACAGCGCCTGACGGACGAACAGCTTGCTGGCTATCTCGACAACTTCGCGCTGTTCCATATGGCGTATTCCTGGGGCGGGTTTGAGTCACTTATCCTGGCCAACCAGCCGGAAGAGCTGAATGAAATCCGCCCGGCCGGAAAGGTAGACTTCAGCGGCACGCTGGTGCGCGTGCATATCGGTCTGGAAAACGTTGAAGAACTGATTGCCGACCTCGAAGCCGGTTTCGCCCGCCTCGTCTGATTCCCTCCTTTGCCGCTCGCAAGGGCGGCCTTTTCGCCCGAGTTATTCCGCTATTCCCTCTCCATTGGAATAAAATATTCGTGATAATGCGCACGCATTTGGAATAAAATATTCCATACTATGCACTGCAGAACACACTAATGGATGTCCCGATGAAGATTAATTTAACCAAACTGGTCACTGAGAGCCGCAATACGGCGAGCGCGGAAATCGATACGCTGCCCACTTTAGACATGCTCAAAGTTATCAATAACGAAGACAAACAGGTGCCGCTGGCGGTTGAGGCAACGCTGCCGCAGGTGGCTCAGGTCGTCGATAAAGTCGTGGCCGCATTCGCCCGGGGCGGCAGGCTGATTTACAGCGGCGCAGGGACATCAGGCCGGCTGGGTATTCTGGATGCAAGTGAGTGCCCGCCAACTTTCGGCACCCCGCGTGAGCAGGTGGTCGGCCTGATTGCCGGCGGGCATCCGGCCATTTTGCAGGCGGTGGAGAACGCCGAAGACAGCCGTGAAATGGGCGAGCAGGATCTGCGGAACCTGAACTTTAGCGCGCGAGACGTGCTGGTGGGGATTGCCGCCAGCGGCCGCACGCCGTACGTGCTCGGCGCCATGGCCTATGCAAAAAGCATGGGCGCCACCGTCGCGGCAATCTCCTGTAATCCCGGCAGCGAAATGAGCCTGGCGGCAGATATCGCCATCGAACCCGTGGTCGGCCCCGAAGTCGTCACCGGCTCTTCACGCATGAAGGCGGGCACGGCGCAAAAGCTGATCCTGAATATGATCACCACCGGGTCGATGATCCGCAGCGGCAAAGTCTACGGCAACCTGATGGTTGACGTGGAAGCCACCAACGCCAAGCTGATTCAGCGCCAGATTAATATCGTGGTTGAGGCTACCGATTCCAGCCCTGCGCAGGCAGAAGAGGCGCTCAATGCCTGCCACCGTCACTGTAAAACGGCGATCTTCATGCTGCTGAGCGGCCTGTCTGCCGCAGAGGCCAGCGAGCTGCTGGCGAAAAATCAGGGCTTTATACGCAAAGCATTGCAGGGGTTAAAAGGATAGCTATGGCGAAAATCACCGGCTCGATGATGGAACAAGTCCTGCGCCTGACGGGCGGCAGCGGCAATATTCTTGTCTGCGGCAACTGCATGACGCGCCTCAGGCTGACGCTCAAAGACAGAGATCTCGTCCAACACGACGAACTGAAAAAAATTCCCGGCGTGATGGGCGTGGTCAACGGCGACGATCAGCTGCAAATCATTCTCGGCCCTGGCAAAGCGCAAACCGCCAGCGAGCTGATGAATTCGATGCTGAAGCAGGGCGGCCAAAGCGAGCCGGAGAACGGCGAAAGTGCGGATCTGGCCGCGCTCGCCAGCCAGAACAAAAAGCAGATGAAGGCGAAGCAGAACAGCGCGGTGCATAACTTCCTCACCAAGTTTGCCACCATTTTCACGCCGCTGATCCCGGGCTTTATTGCCGCCGGGCTGCTGCTGGGGATTGCCACGCTGCTGCAGCAAACGCTGGTGGTGGAAGGCACAACCCCTGCGGCGTGGCTGACCCAGCTTATTGCCTATATGAAGGTGTTCAGCATCGGGCTGTTTACCTTCCTGAGCATTCTTATCGGCTTCAATACCCAGAAGGCTTTCGGCGGCACCGGCGTGAACGGGGCCATCATCGCCTCGCTGTTTATTCTGCGCTACGTGCCGGAAGGCAAAGTGGGCTATTACGCCGGGATGGATACCTTCTTTGGGCTGACAATCGACCCGCGCGGCAACATCATTGGCGTACTGCTGGCATGTATTCTGGGGGCGTGGATCGAACGCCAGGTGCGGCGGATGATCCCGGATAACCTGGACATGATCCTTACCTCGACGATCACCTTGCTGATCACCGGGGCTATCACTTTTGTGGCGATCATGCCCATCGGCGGCGAGCTGTTCAAAGGCATGTCGTGGCTGTTTATGCACCTGAACGGCAACCCATTCGGGACGGCGATTCTGGCCGGGCTGTTCCTGATTGCCGTGGTATTTGGTATTCATCAGGGCTTTGTCCCGGTGTATTTCGCGCTGATGGATGCCCAGGGTTTCAACTCGCTGTTCCCTATTCTGGCGATGGCCGGTGCGGGGCAGGTAGGCGCGGCGCTGGCCCTGTTTGCCCGCTCTCCAAAAGGCTCGATGCTGCGCACGCAAATCAAAGGGGCCATTATTCCCGGCCTGCTGGGCATTGGTGAGCCGTTGATTTACGGCGTGACGCTGCCGCGCCTTAAGCCGTTTATCACCGCCTGTATCGGCGGCGGGATTGGTGGGTTCTTCATCGGGCTGGTGGCCTGGCTCGGGCTGCCCGTCGGGCTGAATACCGTCTTTGGCCCGTCCGGATTAGTGTCGATTCCGCTGATGACCTCAAGTCAGGGGATCTTCGCCGGGATGGCGGTTTACGTCGCCGGGATTATTATCGCCTACGCCGCCGGTTTTATCATGACCTGGTTCTTTGGCAGCAAGAACGTTGATTTAACTTAAGTTAATATACCTCTGCCCGCCCGCGCTCTGCGGGCGGCATTATTCCCACTTCACATCTATCGTTACCCACTTTTTTTCTAAGGACAGAAAAGCATTAGCGATAATTTTTTATTCTTTTATGGAATCGTTGCCGTTGGAAATACTGCTTTCTCCCCCGAGACAGGAGCAGAATCATGGCAGCAAAACGACACTCACTTTGGCTGGTTGCACTGGCCTTAATCGCAGCTCAGGCCCACGCGGTGGACGTCACCGTGGCGTACCAGACTTCCGCCGAACCCGCCAAAGTTGCGCAAGCCGATGATGCTTTTGCCAAAGACAGCGGGGCAAAAGCGGAATGGCGCAAATTCGACAGCGGCGCGAGCGTGGTTCGCGCGCTGGCTTCCGGCGACGTTCAAATCGGCAATATCGGCTCCAGCCCGCTAGCCGTGGCGGCCAGCCAGAACGTGCCGATTGAGGTCTTCCTGCTGGCCTCCCAGCTCGGTAATTCGGAAGCGCTGGTGGTCAAAAAAAGCATCAAATCTCCGCAGGATCTCATCGGTAAACGTATCGCGGTGCCGTTTATTTCCACCACCCATTACAGCCTGCTGGCTTCCCTCAAGCATTGGGGTATTAAGCCGGATCAGGTTCAAATTCTTAACCTACAGCCTCCGGCAATTATTGCCGCCTGGCAGCGCGGCGACATCGACGCCGCCTATGTCTGGGCGCCCGCGGTGAAAGAACTGGAAAAAGACGGCAACGTGCTGACGGACTCTGCGCAGGTGGGCAAATGGGGTTCCCCAACGCTCGACGTGTGGGTGGTGCGTAAAGACTTCGCCGAAAAACACCCTGATGTCGTCACCGCCTTTGCCCGCAGCGCCATTGCGGCCCAAAAAGGCTATATCGACAACCCGGAGCAGTGGCTCAAGCAGCCGGACAACCTGAGCAAGCTCTCGCGCCTGAGCGGCGTGCCGGAAACCGACGTCCCTGGGCTGGTGAAGGGCAATACCTACCTGACGGCGAAACAGCAGGTCGAGCAGCTTAGCGGCCCGGTGAATAAAGCTATCGTCGATACCGCGAAGTTCCTGAAAGAGCAGGGCAAAGTACCTGCGGTGGCAACCGACTATAGCCAGTTTGTGACCGACCGCTTCGTGAAGCCGCTGGCGCAGTAACCGTTAACAGGAGGCACGGCGATGCTACAGGTTTCGCATCTTAGCGCGGAGTACGGCGGTAAAGCGGTACTCGACGACATTAATCTGACGGTGGACGAGGGCGAACTGCTGGTGGTGCTCGGCCCTTCCGGCTGCGGTAAGACCACGCTGCTTAACCTGATCGCCGGTTTCGTCCCCTATCACTCCGGCAGTATTACGCTGCAGGGCAAAACGGTTGAGGGCCCTGGCGCCGAGCGCGGGGTTGTTTTCCAGAACGAGGGGCTGCTGCCCTGGCGCTCGGTGCTGCATAACGTGGCTTTCGGGCTGCAGCTTGCCGGGCAGCCTAAGCCGCAGCGTGAAGAGCTTGCGCTCGACATGCTGCGCAAGGTTGGCCTGGAAGATAAAGCCAAACGCGCCATCTGGCAGCTTTCCGGCGGGCAGCGGCAGCGGGTGGGCATTGCCCGCGCGCTGGCAACAAAGCCTCAGCTTTTACTACTGGATGAACCCTTCGGCGCGCTGGATGCCTTTACCCGCGAGCAGATGCAAACCCTGCTGCTAAAGCTGTGGCACGAGAGCCGCCGTCAGGTGCTGCTGATTACTCATGATATTGAGGAAGCGGTGTTCCTGGCGACAGAGTTAGTGTTGCTGTCACCGGGCCCAGGCCGCGTGCTGGAGCGGCTACAGCTTGATTTCGGTCGTCGTTTTGCCGCCGGAGAGCCGTGCCGCAGCATCAAATCTGACCCTGAATTTATCGCTAAGCGCGAATACGTGCTGAGCCGCGTGTTTGAACAGCGGGAGGGCTTCTTATGAGCGTAGTCATTCAGGACAAACCTGTGCGCCGCCGCCTTACGCTGCGCTGGCCGTTTTCCCGGCAGCTGACGCTTAGCGCGGCAACGCTGGTGACTCTGGTGCTGCTGTGGTGGTGGGTTGCCTCTCAGCACTGGGTCAGCCCGCTGTTTCTTCCGCCGCCGGGGCAGGTGCTCTCGAAGCTGATTACCATAGCCGGGCCGCAGGGCTTTATGGACGCCACGCTGTGGCAGCACCTGGCCGCCAGCCTGGGGCGCATTCTTACCGCGCTTGCCGCTGCGGTGCTGATAGGCATCCCGGTGGGCATTGCGATGGGGCTGAGCTCCACCGTGCGCGGCATCCTTGATCCGCTGATCGAGCTTTACCGTCCGGTGCCGCCGCTGGCCTATTTGCCGCTGATGGTGATTTGGTTTGGCATCGGCGAGACCTCCAAAATCCTGCTGATTTACCTCGCGATTTTTGCGCCGGTAGCCATGTCCACCATGGCGGGCGTGCGCAGCGCGAAGCAGGTCCGTATTCGTGCCGCCCAGGCGCTGGGCGCGTCCCGTTTGCAGGTCATCTGGCATGTGATTTTGCCGGGAGCGCTGCCTGAAATTCTGACCGGCTTCCGCATCGGGCTGGGCGTGGGCTGGTCCACGCTGGTGGCCGCAGAGCTTATTGCCGCGACGCGCGGGCTGGGCTTTATGGTGCAGTCGGCCGGTGAGTTTCTGGCAACAGATGTGGTACTGGCCGGGATCGGCGTAATAGCCGTCATCGCATTTTGTTTAGAACTGGGGCTGCGGGCGCTACAGCGCCGCCTGACCCCGTGGCATGGAGAAGGGCAATGAGTGAAAAAGTGAACGTTAAGCCATTGGGGCCGTACATCGGGGCGCAGGTCAGCGGCGTGGATCTGACGCGTGGCCTGAGCGATAACCAGTTCGAGCAGATTTACCACGCGCTGATCCGCCATCAGGTGCTGTTCTTCCGCGAACAGGAGATAACGCCTTCTCAGCAGCGCGCGCTGGCTCTGCGCTTCGGCGACCTGCATATCCATCCGGTTTACCCGCATGCGGAAGGTGTGGAAGAAATTATCGTGCTGGATACCCACAACGATAATCCGCCGGATAACGACAACTGGCACACCGACGTGACCTTTATTGAAACGCCGCCTGCCGGGGCGATTCTGGCCGCGAAGCAGCTGCCGGAAACCGGCGGGGATACGCTGTGGACCAGCGGGATTGCTGCCTTTGAGGCGCTGTCGGAGCCGTTTAAAAAGCTGCTGTCCGGGCTGGAGGCAGAACATGACTTCCGCAAATCGTTCCAGGAGTACAAGTACTCCCATAACGAGGTCGAGCACCAGCGCTGGCGCGAAGCCGTGGCGAAGAACCCGCCGCTGCGCCATCCGGTGATTCGTACTCATCCGGTCAGCGGCAAGCAGGCGCTTTTCGTCAACGAAGGCTTTACCACCCGCATCGTCAACCTGACGGAAAAAGAGAGCGAGGCGCTGCTGGGCTTCCTGTTTGCCCACATCACCAAACCGGAGTTCCAGGTGCGCTGGCGCTGGCAGCAAAACGATATTGCCATTTGGGATAACCGCGTCACCCAGCATTATGCCAACGCTGATTATCTCCCGGCTCGCCGCATCATGCACCGCGCGACTATTCTGGGCGATAAGCCTTTCTGGCGCGGTTGATAAAAAAATAGCGCCTGATATCAGGCGCTATTTTTAGATTTTTTTAAGCCCGAACCTTCACCGCAACCAGCAGGGCCGTCAGCAGCATCAGGCTGCCGGATAGCATCAGCGGAGCCAGCAGGCCGAGGTTATCCAGCGCCAGGCCGCCCACCGCCGCGCCGCAGGTGTTGGCCAGCTGAATAACGGCCACCTGAATCGACCCGGCTTTTTCCGCCTGGTCCGCCAGCGAACGGGTGATCCACGTTGACCAGCCTACCGGCACCAGGGCAAAGGCCAGGCCCCAGACAACCGCAATCACCGAAGCCACCGTTTTATTCGTTCCCCACAGCACCAGCACCGCAGCGCTAACGGCGAGAATCAGCGGCGCGCAGGCCAGCGCCAGCTTTAACGAGCGTTTCAGAATAGGCGCGGAAAGCGAGGTGCCGACGAAGCTTGCGATACCAAAGCTCAGCAGCACCAGCGTCAGGCCGTCAACGTCGAAGCCCGACATCGTCATGTAAACCGGACGGATATAGGTAAAGAACGAGAACTGACCCGCAAACGCCATGAAGATGGCGAGCATGCCCGCCAGCACGCCCGGCCGCTTTAACAGGCCAAACATGTTTTGCTTCTGGTGCGCCGGTTCACCCGGCAGCGAAGGCAGCGCCTTCCAGACCCAAATAATACAGGCTACGCCCATCAGCGCCGCGGCGTTAAAGACGTTGCGCCAGCCTATTATTCCGCCGAGAAAGCTGCCCAGCGGGGCGGCAATCACTAACGCAATCGACACCGCGCCGAAGATAACCGACAGCGCCTTTGGCACCGTGCGGGCAGGAACGAGGCGCATGGTCAACGAAGCCGACATGGCCCAGAAGCCGCCAAGCGCCAGCCCGAGGCAGGCGCGGCCCAAAAGCAGCAGGGAGAAATTACCGGCAAATGAAACCAGCAGGCAGGAGGCGGTGAGCAGGACGGCAAAAAGCAGCACCACGCGGCGGCGATCGGTGGAGCCAATGAGGTTGGTGATAAACAGGCTGGCGAACATGGCCACAAACGCGGTGACGGTGACCGACTGCCCGGCAACGCCCTCGGAGATATTCAGTTCCTGTGCCATAGGGGTCAACAGGCTAACCGGCAAAAACTCAACGGTAATCAGGCAGGCGACGCAAAAAGCGATAGCAAATACTGCTGACCAATTGGGGCGGGTTATCGAGGTCGCCGGAATGGCGTGGGGAGCGGTCTCATTCATCCTGAAGTCCTGGGTAAGTTTTCGATGGCAAGCCCTCCAGTGTATCACCGCTTGCGCAACGACTTTAACGTTTTGGCAACTTTGCACGGTATTGCGCATTTGGCGTTCAAGATTCCCTTTCCTGTGTTAAACAAAAAATAAACAAATTTAACAATAAATATACAATATTCTCATGCCTGGAGGGACGCATAACCCCCTAAATAAACGAGGTTTTTGCTGCTTTATCCCCGTATTCCCGAAAGGTTGTCCTGGTGATTTCTTAGGCGTTATTAAGACCGGACTTACCTAACATAAAGAATTGGCATCTATTACTTAATTCAAATTTGGCTTAATTTAGCCCCACTTCGTCACCTGGTGCGAATATATATAAATTTTATTTTTGATTATTAAGGATGACTTCTTTACGGCCATGAAATAACGGGCCGGGGAATCGTTTGTCTTTAATTCTCATGAAAATACTGAGCATTCTAAGGAATTCCCACAGGATGTGGGAAATGCGTTATGCGGTCATTTAAGACCGATGATGATTCAAACGGCGTAATGAAGGATGCATTGCTCCGATGTGCGTTTTATATATGAAGGAATACCCATGAAATTAAGCAAAATCGCCTCTTCACTGATCGCCACCGTTGCTCTGGTAAGCGGCGCCGCTAACGCAGCAGATCCAGTTACCGTTAATGGCGGTACCGTGCATTTCCAGGGCGAGCTGGTTAACGCCGCTTGCGCAGTAAGCACTCAGTCCGACGGCCAGATCGTTAAGCTGGGCCAGTACCGTACCGCCGCTTTCACCAAAGTGGGCGATACCTCTTCCCAGATTCCATTCAACATCGTGCTGACCGATTGCGATAGCACCGTTGCGGCTACCGCTTCTGTGGCATTCACCGGCCAGACTGATGCAACCGATCCAACCCTGCTGGCGGTGAACTCAGGCGGTAACGCTACCACCGCGAAAGGCGTAGGTATCGAGATCCTGGATCGTGGTTCTAAGACGCTGTCTCCAAACGGGACCGTGTTCTCTACCGCTCAGACTCTGAACGACGGTGAGAACACCATTCCGTTCACCGCTCGCTATAAAGCTACTGCTGCTACCGCCACTGCCGGTGCTGCAAACGCGGACGCTACCTTCGTAATGAAATACGAATAATCAGCGACAGCTGATAGCACAAGGATGATTCAGCCTCAGGGACGAGGCTTGTCCGACGTGAGTCCAGAGAGGACGATGATGACAAGGAAAATCCTGCTCCTGGCTATTCTGGCAGCGGTGAATCCCGTTCAGGCAAAGCGCATTGTGGTTATCCACGGCGGTGAAGTGCACATGCAGGGCGAGTTGGTCAACGGCGCCTGCGCCGTCGCGCCTGAAAGTCAGGAAATGACCGTGCAAATGGGTCAGTACCCAAGCAACGTTTTTAAAGATGTTGGCAGCTACGCGCCGCCCAGCATCCCTTTTACCCTTCGGCTGACGGACTGCCGCCCGGAGGTTTATGACCATGTTGGTATCGCGTTCCAGGGCTCAACCCCGGCGGAAGATCCTCAGGTATTTCTGGCTACATCCAGCGTAAGCGGCAATGACGCCAGCAGCGGGATTGGCCTGGCGTTATTTGACCAACAGCAGCAGTTGATTATTCCAAATAGCGAACCGGCTTCATATTCGCCAATAACCACGCAGGAAATGAGCTTTCATTTTACTGCGCGTTATCGTTCGGTTTCTAAGCACATGTCGCCCGGAAATATTCGCTCCGACGTCTGGTTCACGCTGGTTTATCCCTGAACCTCTGCTTCTCCATTCTGGCTATTTTGATGGTACCTGTCGTGATGAACAAATTATATAAAGCCGCTTCGGCGCTGATGCTCTCTTTAATGATTACCTCTCTTAATGCGCAGGCTGCGGGCGGTATTGCCCTGGGCGCCACGCGCGTTATTTACCCGGCCGATGCGAAACAAACGTCGCTGGCCATCACCAATAGCGATCCTAAAGAACGCTTTCTGGTGAACTCCTGGATTGAAAACGATCTGGGGCAGAAAGAGAAAAGCTTCGTGGTCACGCCGCCGCTGTTTGTCAGCGAGCCAAAAAGCGAGAACACGCTGCGTATTATCTATGCCGGACCGCAGCTGCCGAGCGACCGTGAGTCCATCTTCTGGATGAACGTTAAGGCGATTCCTTCGGTGGATAAAAACAGTGTTGAGGGCAAGAACGTCCTCCAACTGGCGGTTCTCTCCCGCATTAAGCTGTTTGTACGTCCTAAAAACCTGCAGATGCAGCCCGAAGACGCCCTCAAGCAGATTCGCTTCGCCCGCAGCGGCCAGTACCTGAAAATCAGCAACCCTTCTCCTTACTATGTGTCGCTGGTCAACCTGAAGATGGGCAACGAGAAGCTGCCTAACACCATGGTGGCACCAAAAAATAGCGTGCAGGTTGCCGTGCCGTCTGGCGTTCAGGGCGCCGTGAGCTTCCAGAGCGTGAACGATTACGGCGCGGTGACGAAAGCACAAGCGGGTGTCATGCAGTAAAGCCGGGCTGGCAAAGGGAAGCAGGTAAATCATGAAGACATCAGTCTCGCGTAAGGTTTTTACGCTAGCGCCGCTGACGGCGACCATCCTGGCATCACTCTGGCCTGGACTCGCCGTCGCCGAGAGCTATTTCAACCCGGCATTCTTGTCGGACGATACCGCGGCGGTGGCGGATCTGTCTCGTTTCGAAAAAGGCAGCAGCCAGCCGCCGGGCGTCTACCGCGTGGACATCTGGCGTAACGATGAGTTTGTTGCCACCGAAGACGTGAACTTTGCTGCGGCGGATAAGAAACTGTCTGCTTCTGAAGCCGTGAAATCCGGCGGACTAACGCCTTGCCTGGACACCGAATGGCTCAAGCGCCTTGGGCTGAATATGCTCGCCTATCCCGAGCTGGCAAAATTTAAGCCCGGGGAGTGCGTGCCGGTGACGACGGCGGTGCCGGGAGCCGAGATTAGCTACGACTTTTCTCGCCTGCGCCTTGATATTAGCCTGCCTCAGGCTTCGCTTATCAACAGCGCCCGTGGTTACATTCCGCCGGATCAGTGGGATGAAGGGATCCCTGCCGCGCTGCTGAACTACACCTTTACCGGCAACCGTGGGACTTACAACGATAGCTATTATCTGAACCTGCAAAGCGGCCTGAATTTCGGCCCGTGGCGCCTGCGTAATAACGGGGCCTGGAACTACAGCAGCGGCGATGGCCGCCGTCAGAATCAGTGGCAGAACATCAGCACCACGCTGCAGCGCACGATTATTCCGCTTAAGGGTGAGCTGGTCATGGGCGACAGCAACACCGGCAGTGACGTGTTCGACAGCCTCGGATTCCGCGGCGCGCGCCTTTATTCTTCAGACAGCATGTACCCGGACAGCCTGCAGGGCTACGCGCCGACCGTGCGTGGGATTGCTCGCACCAACGCCAAGATCGTCATTCGTCAAAACAGCTATGTGATTTATCAGAGCTATGTCTCTCCGGGCGCGTTTGCCATTAGCGACCTTAACCCGACCTCTTCAAGCGGTGACCTTGAGGTGACGGTTGAGGAGAAAGACGGCACCCAGCAGAAATATACCGTGCCTTATTCCACCGTTCCGCTGCTGCAGCGTGAAGGGCGTTTTAAGTATGACGTGGTGATGGGCGACTTCCGCAGCGGGAATAACCAGCAGGATAAACCGTTCTTTACCCAGGGGACGCTGGTTGCCGGTCTGCCGAACGGCTATACCGCCTACGGCGGGACGCAGCTGGCTGAACGCTATACCGCAGTTGCGTTAGGTGCCGGTAAAAACCTTGGCGACTGGGGGGCTATCTCCCTTGATTTGACCCACGCACGCAGCAAGCTGGCGGATGACAGTGAGCATCAGGGGCAGTCCTTGCGCTTCCTGTATGCAAAATCCTTGAGCGACTATGGCACCAACTTCCAGCTGCTCGGCTACCGCTACTCCACGCGTGGTTTTTACACGCTGGATGACGTGGCCTACCGCAACATGGAAGGCTACCAGTATGAGTGGCAAAACAACGACAGCAACCGGCAGGAGCTGGTGGCGACCAGCTATCACAACCTGCGCTACAACAAAAAGGGCCGGTTTCAGGTCAACATTTCTCAGTCTCTGGGAGATTACGGCTCGGTCTATGTTTCCGGCAGCCAGCAAACCTACTGGGGAACCGATCAGGACAACACCTGGTATCAGCTGGGTTATTCCAGCGGCTGGCGCGGCATCAGCTATTCGCTTTCCTTGTCCTGGAGTAAATCCCTCGGCCTTTCAGACACCAACCGCATCATCGCGTTTAACCTCTCGGTTCCGTTTAGCACGCTGCTTGGTCACGGCTATTCGCGCGATACGGCGCTGGATCGTGCCTATGCCACGATGGCCACAAGCCGCAGCTCTGACGGCAAAAACAGCTGGCAAAGCGGGGTCGGCGGGACGCTGCTGGAAGGCCGTAACCTGAACTACAGCGTTACCCAGGGCCATACCAGCACTAACGGCTATTCCGGCAGCGCCACCGCCAACTGGCAGGCGACTTACGGCACGCTTGGCCTGGGCTACAACTATGACCGCAGCCAGCATGACTTCAACTGGCAGGCTTCCGGCGGCGTAGTGGGGCATGCTGACGGGGTGACCTTCAGCCAGCCGTTGGGCGACACCAACGTGCTGATCAAAGCGCCCGGCGCTTCCGGCGTCAGCATTGAAAACCAGACCGGTGTGAAAACGGACTGGCGCGGCTATGCCGTGATGCCGTACGCCACGGTTTACCGCTACAACCGCGTGGCGCTGGATACCAACACAATGGACAACCACACCGACATTGAAAATAACGTCAGCAGCGTGGTGCCGACCGAAGGCGCGCTGGTGCGAGCCGCTTTCGATGCCCGTATCGGCGTGCGCGCCATCATTACCGTTAAGCGCGGTGACCGCCCGGTGCCGTTCGGCTCAGTGGTGCGGGAGGTGCAAAGCGGCGTGACCAGCATGGCCGGCGACGACGGGCAAATCTACCTCAGCGGCCTGCCGTTGAAAGGTAACTTGTTGATCCAATGGGGCGACGGGAAGGGTTCCCAGTGCCGCGCCAACTACTCCCTGCCGGAGGAGAGCCTGAAGCAGGCTGTCGTCATGGCGACCGCCACCTGCTCATAGCGTGCGGAGAGATTCAGGAAGATGAAGATGAAACTGAACACTTTGATTACCGGCGGGCTGCTGCTGGCCTGCGCGGGGCCCGCTGCGGCGACGGTTTGCTCAAACGAGAAAGGCATTCCGACCGATATTGCTTATGATTTGTCTGACAAATTTAATAGCAGCAATAACAACGTCGGGCAGATTGTGACCCTGTCTGAAAAATCAGGTCTGATTGGCGTGAATGCGGTTTGCCCTAAGGGAACATCGGGGAATACCACCAAGCGTAGCTACGTGACAGATTTACCTATCCAGGAAGTAGTGGGTAGTTATAAGTATCTAAAAATAAATGATTGTCTTAACGGCGCGATGAAAATCAACGACAGCTATGCCGGTGATTTTTATCCTCCTGTGAACTACATGCAGATGGGCTCTCACCCTAACGTGTCGAAGAATAAGCCTTTTGGGGTCACAGATTCGAAACTGGTATTTCGTCTTAAAGTTACCCGCCGTTTTATCAATATGGTGCCGATCCCACGCCAGACGATGTTCCGTGTCTACGTCACGACCACTACCGGCGATCCGTTAAGTACGGTGGTTTACACCATCAGCTATAGCGGCAAAGTTGAAGTGCCGCAGACCTGTGAAATCAACGCCGGCCAGGTGGTCGAGTTCGACTTTGGCAGCATTGGCGCATCGCTGTTCAGCCAGGCCGGAGCCGGTAATCGCCCGCAAAGCGTGACGCCGCAGAGCAAAACCGTCGGCATCAAATGCACCAATATTGACGCTCAGGCTTACCTTACGCTGCGTCTTGAAGCCGAAAAGGCCAGCGGCAATATGATGGTGTCCGATAACAGCGATCTCGGCTTTATCGTGGCCAACTCCAGCGGCACGCCGCTGACGCCAAACAACCTGGGCAGCAAGATTAATTTCCAGCTTGATGATACGGCGGCGGCAAGGGTGGGGATTCGCGCCTGGCCGGTGAGCGTCACGGGCGTTAAGCCGAAAGAAGGGCCATTCACCGCCCGCGGCTATCTGCGTGTTGATTTTGATTAAGGGGAAAAGGATGAAAAAATTATCCCTGGCCGCGCTGACTCTGTTTTCAGCGTTGTTGAATCCCATGGCCAAAGCGGCCTCTCCGCTGGGGGAAATCAACGTTGAGCTGCGTGGCAATATTGTGGATTACACCTGTGTCATTGAGACGGCGAGCGACAACAAGACCGTGAAACTGGGATCGTGGCCGACCAAACAGCTGCGCACCGCAGGTAGCACGACACAGGCCATGCCGTTCAACCTGAAGCTAACCGGCTGCCCGCCAGGCGGCGCTGCGTCGATAACCTTTACCGGAAAGGATACCGGCAGCGGGCTGCTGGCGCTGAACGCGGCCAGCACGGCGAAGAACGTGGCGATTGAACTTCTCAATGAGGATAAGTCCCGGCTGTTGCTGAATAACGCCAGTAAAACGATGCAAGTGGATGCTAACGGTGACGTAACGATGAAGTTTTGGGCAAACTATATAGCGACGGCGGACAACGCCGATGCCGGGCTGGCCAATGCCGATGCGACGTTTCTGATTAACTACAACTAAAAGAATCCAGATGGTTCCAGAAAATAACCGGGAGGAGCGTTCCCGGTATTTCCGCTTCCAGCGCTCGATTGTCCCTTATAGCAGCTCGTGCACCTTGGCATAGTCAATCAGCTCGACAATTGAAGTGAGTCCAAGTTTAGAGAATATATTCGCTTTATGTGCGCTAATGGTTTTATTGCTAAGCAGGAGTTGCTCGGCAATCTCTTTATTTGATAGCCCATTTGCCAAATAGCGCAGCACGGTTACCTCACGGTTGGATAATGGCATGTCGTCCATCGTTCCCCGGCGAGATTTATGGCTGCTGATAAAATGCAGCGTCTCCGAAGGGAAAAAGGAGTAGCCCGACAGCAGCATTTCCACCGCGTTAAATATATCTTCCTGCTCCTTACGTTTGCTAACAAATCCGTTGGCACCCGCCTGAATCGCGCGTCCGGCGTAAAAAGACTCTGATTTTGATGACAGGAAAAGGATCTTGGTTTTTTCCTGTATTCCTTTGATTCTCTTGAGTAATGTGAAGCCGTCGGTGTTTGGGAGTTCAATATCAAGAATCACCAGGTCGACGGGATTCGCTCGCATATAGTCGATAACTTCCCGACCATCATCTGTTTTTAAAACAACATTAATATCTTTATTCTTCTGGAGCAGCACTTCTATCGACATTCTGACAATAGGGTGTTCGTCCATAATGATTACGGATGCCGGTTTCATTTTTTTTGCCTCGAGTGTTTGATAAAAACATCGCTTTGACACAGCGTCAATGGCAGCGAAAGTGATAAACAGTGAGTTGGCGGTTGCCGGTCTTTATGCGGGAACCTCCTTGTTTATATTAATACTTATCCCTTTTTAAATTCGTTATTCATGGCTGGAGAACGACTGCCTAAATAACTTCACATTTAAACGTTATAAATGCCCTGGCAAATATAAATATGTGATGAGGTGATTATACAGCGCAGTTCTTGTGGGAAAAGTCTGATGTTCCTGGGGTTAATCAGAGTCAATACGAAATGCTGCGTAATTGATCGTCATTTTTATAAATTGAATTAAGAAACCTTAATTTTGAGTTAGGGTGGTTGAAAAGACTTTTTATTCTAGAAAAAATGACATTTAGTTCTGATTGTTGTTGATTTGTTTTGGATCAAAAAGTGCTGATTGGCGGCAGAGCGGAAAAATTGCTTCCAGGAATAGTTATACTTGTTATTGTTTTGTTTATTTTTAACCCACATCAAACATAAAAATTAAGTAAATTCCTAAAATATCTTACCGCTCAGTAGGTTAGTTCGAACGGCAATGCACACTACCTGCAACAGAAATTTCATTAAGCAGGTGCAGCAATTTACTGCGATTTTCAAGCGCCAGCCTGGCCAACAAAACGTTGAAGCGGTAAACGACGTGATGATAGGGTCTCTCCAGAAAAAGAGCGATAGATTTCAATGACTCCCCGCGGCTCAGAGCCAGCAAAATCATCCATTCTCTAATGGAAAAACGAGGCGTGCTGTAAAGCGCGACTAAATCGGACGGGCTGCTGCTTAACGCCTGTTTCAGCCCCTCGGGGGAAAGACGGCGTTCGACTATCTGGCAGTCGACGGCATAGCGAATAAATCGTGTAATCTCAGGCTTGCGCTGGGCGCTAAGCAGGGTTATCTGGTGCTGTGGCGTGGTGATAATTTGTTGGCGAATAGCTTTCAGGACTTCAAGCATAGGCGTCTCCAGGCTGTCGAGGTCAATAATCAGACGCGGTAAAGAAGAAAGGGTTTGGTGCGCGACGACGTCATCCAGTGAAGGGTAAACCGGAATGTTAAGGTGATGAAAAAGGCTGCCGGTGATTGCGCTACTGAGAAAGCCGTCGGCAGACACCAGGATGGCGTCGGGCTTCTTTGGTTTTTGTCCTCCGATTAATTGCTGCTGAAGATATTCAAGTCGATCGAAAAAAAGCGGCGCGGTGTAGTTGGCGGGGTTTAGAAAATAATCTGTCCGACTACGGCGGTGTTTATTTCGCCTGATAGCAGCGCACATAAGCCCCCTCACAACGGCAATGAATCGGTGAGTGACCAGCGTTTATGCGGCCATAAATAGCCTTGCCCGAGGTTGGCGCCGGATTGCCGGGCCAGCTCAAGATGAAGCGAGTCTTCGATACCTTCGATAACAATTTGAGGCGAAATATCCGCGCATTGTGCAACCAATTGCCGAAGCGCCCGGCGGTTATTGCAGAGGGCCCAGAATGCGTACTTGTCAATTTTTACTCCGCCGACATCAAAGGCGTAGCGATGGAAGCTTTCCATACAGCGGTCGGTAAGGTCATCAAGCCATACCGATATCCTTTCTTGCTGTAGTAGCTTAATTCGCTCACACAGGCAGCGCTGATGCTGCCGGGCGAGCGTGCCAAAAAGTGGGGCATCCTGTATCTCAATTGTTATCCACGATTCACAAACATCAAGCAGCCGCGCGAACAACCGATCGTCAATCAGCGCCTTAAGGGGAAGGTTAAGAAAGTATCTGCCAGATTTTTGCAGAGACTTTAGCAGGTCAACCTGATGGCAAAAGAGCGCCACGCTATCGGTAACCGGTAGTTTTGCAAAAAAAGCTTCAGGATCGCGCGACGGCGGTAACTGGCTGAGGACTTCGTGGCTAATCACCTGCCCGCTAAATAAATTAACAATCGGCTCCAGGCGGAGTCCGGATATATGTTGGTTAACAGATAATAAAATGTTATCGGCAGAAATATTTATCATTATTTTGTCGCTAATTGTGACAACTAGAACTGAATTGCTGAACGATCAGGGACCTGAGAGGAAGAGGCGGTGTGCATCCAGCTAATTTGGAGATTATTCTGAAGGTATTCTCTCAGTGCCTTGACGGGGTGAATACCGGGGATGACTTATTCCAGGTTGCGAAAATTCGCAACCCTGATATGTGAAGGGGTGATTTTTTTAATAATTAAGATTAATTCCCTGACGTAATAAGAAAAGACTTAATTAAATACTTCAGTCCAGCAAGAAAGGTAAATTGAGCTTGATATAATTCATGAGTTTATATTGGTTCTTGATATTAAGTTTTTTCATAATCGACAGTCGTTTATCCCGAGCGACATTTTCATCAATATGCATAATAAAGGCCGCATCGACCAGCGAGTAGCCACAGGCCATAAGCTTGAGCAATTCGCGTTCCTGCAGGTTGAAATGCCGGGTTGTGCAGTAGTGGCAAATAGACGTTGGGACCGGCAGGGTATTTTTTCTACGCCGCTCGGGATCAACCCAGGGCGCCAGTTTGAGCCTGACATCCTCGACCTCATCCTCCCGATAAATTGACGGCAGCATATACAGGCAAGGGCGGAACATCAGGTTTTCCTGATCCTGTTTACGGCAGATGAGGATCACCCGCTGGTGGCGCGTCGTTTGCGGGATTTTGTAGCAGTTGGCGGTGGACCAGTTGTCATCGAGCGCGAAAAATACCAGGTCGGCGACGTCCTGGTGCGCCAACGGTAAGAAATGATAAGTCTCGCTAAACTGACGACAGAGCTGCTGGATAATAATTTTAATGCCATTTGCAAAATGGCTATTTCTTTCACAGATAGCAACGGTAAGCATGCCTTCCTCCGGGCTGGTTGACTATTAAAAAAATGATAGTGAAAAAAACTCGGATTATGAATGTGTTACGACTTAACCCCGCGGTAGTGGAGGATGAATTATTGCCAGGCCATTTCCTGGGAGTAGCAGAAAAAGCGGCAAAAAAACGCTTTGGGTAAAGTTTTCTGCTGTTACGCCGATGATTAAGACTTGTCTTACAGGGAATGAGAAGCAATGTTAAACCGTATCAAAATCGTTACAAGCTTACTGGTCGTCCTGGGGCTGTTTGGCATTTTGCAGATAGCTTCCGGCGGATTGTTCTTTAACGCGCTGAAGCAGGACAAAGAAAATTTCACCGTTTTACAAACTATTCGTCAGCAGCAGTCAACGCTAAACGGCAGCTGGGTTGCGCTGCTGCAAACCCGTAATACCCTGAATCGCGCGGGCATCCGCTATATGATGGATGCCAATAAAATTGGCAGCGGTTCGACCGTTGAAGAGCTGATGGCGATTGCCAGCACCTCGCTGAAACAGGCCGAGGTCGAGTGGGCGGCTTATGAAGCCCTGCCGCGTGACCCGCGCCAGAGCGATGCCGCCGCGCAGGAAATTAAGCGCAACTACGACATTTATCATGGCGCGCTGGCGGAGCTGATTCAGCTGCTTGGCGCGGGCAAAATTAATGAATTCTTCGATCAGCCGACTCAGGGGTATCAGGACGGTTTTGAGAAGCAATACGTTAACTACCTGCAGCAAAACGACCATCTGTATCAGGAAGCCGTAGACAGCAGCAACAGCTCTTACAGCATGGCTATCTGGATCCTGATTGGCGTGCTGATTGTCGTCCTGGTGGTGATTCTTGTGGTCTGGCAAGGGATCCGCACGACGCTTATTTCTCCGCTTAACCGCCTGATTGAAAGCATCCGCCATATTGCTGGCGGTGACCTGGTGTGCAAAATCGACGTTGAAGGCACCAACGAGATGGGGCAGTTGGCTGAGAATCTGCGCCATATGCAAAACGAGCTGGTTATCACCGTGGGCGAAGTGCGTAACGGCGCGAACGCGATTTATAGCGGCGCCAGCGAGATTTCTATCGGTAACAACGATCTCTCTTCTCGTACCGAGCAGCAGGCAGCTTCGCTTGAGGAAACTGCCGCGAGCATGGAACAGCTGACCGCCACGGTTAAGCAGAATGCTGAAAACGCTCGTCAGGCCAGCCAACTGGCGCTGAGCGCCTCTGAAACCGCCCAGCGTGGCGGAAAAGTCGTGGATAACGTGGTGCATACCATGAGCGAAATTGCCGGCAGCTCGCAGAAAATTGCCGACATTATTAGCGTGATTGACGGTATCGCCTTCCAGACCAATATTCTGGCGCTGAACGCCGCCGTTGAAGCCGCTCGTGCGGGTGAGCAGGGGCGTGGTTTTGCGGTTGTAGCCGGTGAGGTTCGCAACCTGGCGCAGCGCAGCGCCCAGGCCGCAAAAGAGATTAAAACCCTGATTGAAGACTCGGTCAGCAAAGTGGATACCGGCTCGACGCTGGTTGAAAGTGCCGGGGAAACAATGGGTGAGATCGTCAATGCGGTAACCCGCGTGACCGATATCATGGGGGAAATCGCTTCCGCGTCCGACGAGCAAAGCCGTGGTATCGATCAGGTTGGCTTAGCCGTTGCAGAAATGGATCGCGTGACTCAGCAAAACGCCGCGCTGGTCGAGGAGTCCGCAGCCGCAGCCGCAGCGCTGGAAGAGCAGGCCAGTCGCCTCACTCAGTCCGTGTCCGTGTTCCGTATCGCTCAGGAGCGCCAGGCAAAAGCACAGTCTGCCGCGCCTAAGTCCGTCGCGACGACGCCTGCCCCGCGCAAAGCCGTTGCCGCCGCGTCTGACGATAACTGGGAAACCTTCTGATTTAATGACGTTAAGTAAACTACGGCGGCCTGTGCTGCCGTGGTTATTTATAAGCAAACTCGTAGTTCACAATGTAAGAGCCCAGTTTGTTCACCCTCGCCGTGACCCACACGGCATCCATGCCTTGTCTTCGTTCCACAAGTAATGCTGCTTTGCTGGTGCACAGTTCTTTCCATCTGTCCGTATGGGGATCTTTAATCCACAGTCCAGCCTCGCAGTGGCCGCTTTTGCCTCTGGCCGGGCCTGGAAACTCGACGTCATATTCGGAAAGGTAGCCGATGGTTTTGTCGGGGAAGAGATAAACATAAACATCCGCGCTGTTTAATACCAGGACGGTGAATACCGTAGAGTAGCCGAAAAACTTTTCACCTAAATATTTGAGCTTTTTTGTTGTGGGCAGGTGGCGCAGGGAGCCAAGCGTCAATATCAGGCCTATAGAGAACCCAAAGCCAAGGTAAATTCGGAGCTCAGGAAAGTCTTTTACCAAAACGGTGTAGTGCGAGATAGACATGGCCCAGAGCATGTACCACATTATTGCGGCAAAAAAAGACATGAAGACGGCTGTCACCATGAATTGTTTAGAAAAAATATAGCTAAGCAGCTTATTTATTTTGCTTTTGACGTCCATGTTCAGCGAGAACCCAATTTGTTGAGTTTAATGAGACGTTATTATTATCGGCCGTTTTGGTAGGTATTTGAATAGGCGATGTACCCCTCGCCAGGCAGGCGAGGGGCCGGGGTATTACTCTGTGTCTTTCGGGGCTTCGCGATTTTCCAGCTCGGTCAGGCGTTGCTCCAGCAGAGCCAGCTTCTCACGGGTGCGCAGCAGGACCTGAGTCTGGACGTCAAACTCTTCGCGGCTCACCAGGTCGAGGCGGGTTAGCTGAGACTGCAGCACCTGGCGTACTTTCTTCTCCACATCATCCCCGAACTCACGAATCCCTTTCGGCATTGACTCATGGACCTGACGGGCGATTTGTTCAATTTTTTTCGGGTCAATCATAGCGGCTTCCATTATCTGGCGGGTGATTGGGCTAATTGTAATGCCTGATTGCCAGGGGATAAACTGGAAATGTTGCCTGCGTAATCGTTGCCCACAAAAATGATTAGCGCTATAGTGAACCTGCTTATTCTCAGGGCGGGGCGAAACTCCCCACCGGCGGTAAATCAGCTTACGCTGAAAGCCCGCGAGCGCTTCAGGCTTGGCCTGAAGGTCAGCAGATCCGGTGTAATTCCGGGGCCGACGGTTAAAGTCCGGATGGGAGAGAGTAACGATCACGTCAGGCCTCGGCCTGCCCGCGTTATTTTTTTAGCTCCTAAGACTGCCCTGATTCTGGTAACCATAATTTTAATGAGGTTTTTTTACCATGAATCAGACGCTACTTTCTGCATTTGGCACCCCGACTGAGCGCGTTGAGCGTGCTCTTGATGCGCTTCGCGAAGGCCGTGGCGCCATGGTTCTCGACGACGAAAATCGTGAGAATGAAGGCGATATGATCTTCCCGGCTGAAACCATGACCGTTGAGCAAATGGCGCTGACCATTCGCCACGGCAGCGGTATTGTCTGCCTGTGCCTGACCGACGAACGCCGTAAACAGCTCGATCTGCCAATGATGGTCGAAAACAACACCAGCGCTTTTGGCACAGGCTTTACCGTGACCATTGAAGCCGCTCACGGTGTCACGACCGGCGTTTCTGCTGCTGACCGCCTGACCACCGTACGCGCGGCGATTGCCGACGGCGCGAAACCGAGCGATCTGCATCGCCCTGGTCACGTATTCCCGCTGCGCGCGCAGCCGGGCGGCGTGTTAACCCGCGGCGGCCACACCGAAGCGACTATCGACCTGGTTTCTCTGGCCGGTTTCAAACCTGCTGGCGTCCTGTGTGAGCTGACCAACGACGACGGCACCATGGCGCGTGCGCCGGAGTGCATGGAGTTCGCCCGCAAACACAATATGGCCGTTGTGACCATTGAAGATCTGGTGGAATACCGCCAGGCGCAAGCGCGCAAAGCCAGCTAAAAAATAAAGCCCGGTCAGCGCGATCGGGCTTTACTTCTCACCTCCGCCTCACCGTTTTCCGCTCGTTCAGACCTGTTCAAAATTTCTGATGATCATCATCATGCTTATCTGAGTTCTTCCCCCAAAAATTGGGCGTAATCTGTGTGCATTAAAGCTTAGCCATTTAAGGACACCCTCATGACAACCCAACGTATGCCCGCGCTGTTCCTTGGTCACGGTAGCCCGATGAACGTGCTGGAAGATAACCGCTATACCCGCGCCTGGGCGCAGCTTGGTGAAACGCTGCCGCGGCCAAAAGCGATTGTGGTGGTGTCGGCCCACTGGTTCACCCGGGGGACGGGCGTGACGGCGATGGAAGCTCCGAAAACGATTCACGACTTTGGCGGTTTTCCGCAGGCGCTGTATGACACGCATTACCCGGCCCCCGGCTCGCCTGAACTGGCGCAGCAGCTGGTCGAGTTACTAGCTCCGGTTCCGGTCGCGCTGGATAAAGAAGCCTGGGGCTTTGACCACGGTTCGTGGGGCGTGCTTATTAAAATGTACCCGAATGCGGATATCCCGATGGTGCAGTTGAGCATCGACAGCACCAAGCCTGCAGCCTGGCATCTGGAGATGGGCCGCAAACTGGCCACGCTGCGGGACCAGGGCATTATGCTGGTGGCGAGCGGTAACGTTGTGCACAACCTGCGCACAGCGCGCTGGCACGGTGAAAATACGCCATACCCGTGGGCCGAGTCGTTTAACGATTACGTGAAAACAAACCTGACATGGCAGGGGCCTGCCGGGCAGCATCCGCTGGTGAACTATCTCGACCACGAAGGTGGCTCACTGTCGAACCCGACGGCGGATCACTTCCTGCCGCTGCTTTATATTTTAGGCGCGTGGGACGGTAAAGAGCCGGTGACGATTCCGGTAGACGGAATAGAGATGGGATCGCTTAGCATGCTGTCGGTTGTTATTGGATAAACGAAAAAGCGCCCAATGGGCGCTTTTTTACTGCTTTACTCAACAAAAATATGCGGGTAGAAGCGTGAAAGATCCTGCGTGATAAGCTCGCGATCTTCGCGAATGCCGATCCCGGCGGGCCGATCGTTGATGAGCCAGCTGCCAATCAGCGTATAGCTGTCGCCGAATTTAGGCAGTTGATAGAACTGCTGAACTATCATGCCTTCTTCGCCGTACGGCCCGTCAACGCGCGCGATCTCCTGACCATTTTCGATGATCTTCACGTTGGCACCTTCGCGGGAGAAGATGGGCTTCACGACGTATTTTTCCATCGGCGGGAAGGTATCTTCGGCGAAGTAAGCCGGCAGCAGGTTAGGGTGATCCGGGAACATTTCCCACAGCATCGGCAGCAGGGCCTTGTTGGAGATAATGCTTTTCCACGCTGGCTCCAGCCAGCGTACGCCCGCATCTTCCAGCTTGGTGGAGAACATCTCGCGCAGCATGTGCTCCCATGGGTAGAGCTTGAACAGGTTGCTGATAACCTGATCCTGCAGATCGGTAAACTGCCCTTTCTCTCCAAGACCAATTTCCTCAATAAAGAGGAATTCGCTGGCGACGTCTGATTCAGTGGCGCAGTCCTGCAGATATTGCACCGTCCCGCGATCTTCTACCGTGTCCTGGCAGCAGGCGAAATGCAGCAGGTTAAAGCCGTGCTGCTGTTTTAGCTCTGCGAAGCGTTCAATCAGCTTTTCCTGCAGGCTGTTGAACTGGTCTGCGCCTTCGGGCAGGTTGCCCGCCGCGACCTGATCTTCAAGCCAAATCCACTGGAAGAACGCCGCTTCGTACAGTGACGTTGGCGTATCGGCGTTGTTTTCAAGCAGCTTGGGTTCACCCACGCCGTCCCACGCCAGGTCCAGGCGTGAATAAAGGGACGGCTGCTGGCTGCGCCATGACTGACGCACGAACTCCCAGGTGTGTTTCGGAATGCGGAAGCGGGCCATCAGCTCGTCGCTGGCAACCACCTTTTCCACGACCTGAAGGCACATCTGATGCAGCTCGGCGGTAACGTCTTCCAGGCGTTCAACCTGCGCCAGCGTCAGCTTGTAATAGGCATCTTCACACCAGTACGGCTCGCCGTACATGGTGTGGAAGTTAAAGCCGTATTCCGTGGCCTTTTCGCGCCAGTCAGGGCGCTCGACAATAGAAACTCTTTCCATGATTTATCAGCCGCCCATCGAACGGCTGGTGCCGGAGGCGCTGCTGCGCTGCATGGTGGACTGTTTGGCCACTGACTCACCAAAGCCGCCGCGAGTGACCGTAGAGGTTGTGGCTGGTTTTGGTGCCATAGCGGTTTTTGGTACTGTGGTGGTGCGGCCTGGCGTGGCTGCGCCGTAGCTCTTGCCGCTGGCATCGGCGTATTTACCGTAAGCCGGGCTGGCCGGATTTTTCGAGCTGAACAGCGGCTGTTGAGCAAAGCCCGCACCGCCGCCCATCAGGCGACCCATCATGTAGCCCGCCATCAGCGGCATCCAGAAGCTGCCGCTTTGCTGCGGTTGGGCCTGAGCCTGGCTTTCGCCGGCAAGGCTTGCCTGAGCTGGCGCCTGCTGGCACTGACCTTCGCCAAACTCGGCGACACAGGCTTCACGTGAGGCGTACTTCGGCGCGGTGCGCTCGGCTTCTTTCAGCGCATTGTTATAGGCGGTGGTACATTCCGCGCTTTTGCTCGGGTTTGCCTGCGAGCAGTCATCCGCGTTTTGATACATGGAGACGGTTTCGTCACTTTGTTCACAGCCAGCCAGCATAAAGACGGCGGTGACGGCCAACGCCACCGGCGTTAAATGGCGAGCGTTCCAGCTTTTGCGGAACGATGAATGATTTATATTTTTTGTCCGTTTCATTTAATCAGTCCTGAGCCCAGTAGGTTTGGTGCTAAGGATAGGGGATGAGCGGTTGAAATTGAAGCGATGTCGGCCTGTTGGCAGGGGATCTTTACGTTGCCTTACGTTTAAACGTGAGGCGAAAAAAAAGGGGCGTGTTTTCACGCCCCTGATAATGATGTTTTCGCGATTAATTGCCGAATGGGTTGGCTTTTTTACCGCTGGTGGCCGCTGCCGGAGTGGCATGAGCCGGTTTAGTCGATGCGGAGGCGGCGGTTGTGTTGTAACCGTCGGCACGGGCATCCTGATCTGGCGTTTCTGGCGCCACGCTGTCAGCCGCCGTAGAAACCGGCTTGCCTAGGGCGCTGTTCAGAACCTGCAGATCCTGCTCGTTCAACGTACCCAGCGCTGATTTGATATTCAGCTGGTTAATCAGGTAGTTATAACGTGCGCTGGAAAGCTGTTGCTTCGCGTTATACAGCGTGGTGGTAGCATCCAGGACGTCAACGATGGTACGAGTCCCGACGGAGTAACCGGCTTCCATGGCATCCAATGAGCTTTGCGCAGACACAACGGCCTGTTTGTAGGCGTTGATGGTGCTGATGGAGGCATTCACGTTGTTAAAGGAAGAACGTACGGTCTGGACTACGCTGCGGTGCGCGCTTTCCAACTGCTCGCTGGCACCCACGAAGTTGTACTGAGCCTGTTTAACCTGAGAGTTAACCTGGCCGCCCTGATAAAGCGGCAGGGAGAAGCTCAGGCCCACTTTGTTTTGGCCATCGTAGCTGTTGCCGTAACGAGTTTGATCGCTGGTTTTAGAGCCGTTATAGCTGGTGTTAGATACACCGGTGGAGGCAGTCAGGCTCAGCGTTGGCAGGTGGCCATCTTCTGCCAGACGAATCTGCTCGCGAGCCAGGTCCTGGCTCAGGCGAGCCTGCAGCAGGCTGAGGTTGCGCTTTTCGGCTTCTTTCAGCAGGCTGTTTACCGCATCTGGCTTGGTGGTTTTGAAACCATCAACGTTCAGAGACGCGAGGTTCAGATAGTCGTTACCGGTGACCTGACGCAGAGACTCCACCGCATTATCCAGGTTATTACGGGCGGTGACTTCATTCGCCAGCACGGTGTCGTACTGCGCACGGGCGTTCTGCACGTCGGTAATAGCAACCAGGCCTACGTTAAAGCGCTGAGTGGTTTGATCCAACTGGCGATAAATAGCCTGTTTCTGCGCTTCGGTGTAGGAGAGTGCATCAATCGCGCTCAGCACGTTAAAATAGGCCGTCGCGGTATTCAGGATCAGCGCCTGCTGGTCTGTCTGGAAGCTGACGTCCTGAATGCCTGCGGTTTTTTCCTGCAGGCTCAATGCACGCCATTTTGACATATCAAAAATGGTTTGCGTCAGCTGTAACGTTGCGCTGGTCGCGTTGGAGTTAACGCCGTTAGAGTCGCGGTAGCCGCTGCCGTAGCCATAATCTGCACCCAGACCCAGCTGTGGCAGTAATGGGCTGCGTGTTTCATTAATTTTTTCGAATGCGGCGTCACGGTCAGCAGCGGATTTACGCAGATCCGGGTTGCTGGTGCGGGCCTGTTGGTAAACCTGCAGCAGATTCTCTGCCTGGCTCATAGCGCTGAAACCTGCCAGGCTCAGACCGATAAGAATGGGGAGCAATTTCTTCATTTGCATTCCTTGTTGTGAAGCAGAATTATTTTGTTTAACGCCGACAGGAGTCAAATATGATCGCCAATTCTACAGATTCCGTCAGCCGGGCAGGTTGGCGTAAAGTGCCATCTACCTTAATTTTCACCAATCTACCACATCAAAATTGAAAGGGCAGTTGTGCGGGGTTGAAATCGCCCGGCCAGCGCCCATTTGCCATCAGGACATCATCTATGAACAAGTCAGTAAAGCAAGTGGCTACTTTCGCCAAAAAGGATGTAGAAATTATTGCACGTGAAACGCTTTATCGTGGCTTTTTTTCACTCGATCTTTATCGCTTTCGCCATCGCTTGTTTAACGGCGAAATGAGCGGTGAAGTGAGGCGTGAAATTTTTGAGCGCGGTCACGCTGCGGTGCTGCTACCCTATGACCCTGTGCGTGATGAAGTCGTGCTGGTAGAGCAGATTCGTATCGCCGCCTGGGACTCCAGCGAAACGCCGTGGCTGCTGGAAATGGTCGCCGGCATGATTGAAGAGGGCGAGAGCGTAGAAGATGTTGCGCGCCGTGAAGCAGTAGAAGAAGCAGGCCTGGTCGTTGGCCGCACCAAACCGGTACTGAGCTATTTGGCCAGCCCCGGCGGCACCAGCGAAAGGCTGTCTATCTTAGTAGGCGAAGTGGACGCCACTCAGGCCAAAGGTATTCATGGCCTGGTGGAAGAAAACGAAGATATTCGTGTTCATGTGGTCAGCCGGGAGCAGGCTTACCAGTGTGTTGAAGAGGGGAGCATCGACAACGCGGCGTCGGTCATCGCTTTGCAATGGCTGCAGCTGCATTATGAGCAACTAAGAAAAGAGTGGAATCACTGATTATGAAGCGCTATACCCCTGACTTCCCTGAAATGATGCGTTTGTGCGAAACCAACTTCGCGCAGCTGCGCCGCCTGCTGCCGCAAAATGATGCGCCAGGCGAAACGGTAACATATCAGGTTAATAGCGCCAGATATCGATTAACTATTTCAGAATCAACACGTTATACAACCCTTGTGGAAATAGAACAAACGCTGCCCGCCGTGAGTTACTGGAGCCTGCCGTCGATGTCGGTCAGGCTGTATCACGATGCGATGGTCGCGGAAGTGTGTTCAAGCCAGCAGATCTTTCGCTTCAAAGCACGTTATGATTATCCGAATAAAAAGTTGCATCAACGCGACGAAAAGCATCAAATTAACCAGTTTCTTGCCGATTGGCTGCGCTACTGTTTAGCGCATGGAGCAATGGCGGTTCCGGTTTATACCTAGTTTTTTAGGGACGAGGACGGCTAACGGCACTACGCCCTGAATAATGGATGGTATTAATACCCTGAATGAACCGAGCTGCGGCCTGGATATCAGCAGCTTAAGTGCGGTGGGTAGTAAGTATGGTGGGGAGTAAGTGTGCGTGAAACCTAAGGACACCATTTGGAAAGCCTGTTAACCCTTCCTGTGGCCGATGGGGGCCGAATCAGGATATTGCAAATAACCGATACCCATCTGTTCGCTGGGAAGAACGAAACGCTGCTCGGTATTAATACCTGGAAGAGCTATCAGGCAGTGCTGGCCGCTATCCACGCCGAACAGCGTACCTGTGACTTGCTGGTGGCAACCGGCGATTTGGCTCAGGATCACAGCGTGGAGGCTTATCAGCATTTTGCTGAAGGGATCTCCAGTATTGCTGCGCCCTGCGTTTGGCTCCCGGGCAATCATGATTTCCAGCCGGCGATGTTTGGCGCCCTGCAGGAAGCCGGCATTTCCCCGGCAAAGCGGGTCTATATCGGCGACCACTGGCAAATTTTGCTGCTGGACAGTCAGGTCTTCGGCGTTCCTCATGGTGAACTAAGCGACTATCAGTTGGAATGGCTGGAGCGACAGCTGGCCGCTGCGCCGGAACGCCACACGTTACTTCTGCTGCACCATCATCCTCTGCCTGCTGGTTGTAGCTGGCTGGATCAGCATAGCCTGCGTAACGCTGCGGCATTGGATGCGGTACTCAGGCCCTGGCCGCAGGTGAAAACCCTGCTCTGCGGGCATATTCATCAGGAACTGGATCTCGACTGGAACGGCCGCAGAATGCTGGCGACGCCTTCGACATGCGTCCAGTTCAAACCGCACTGCGCTAATTTTACGCTCGACACCATTGAACCCGGCTGGCGCTGGCTCGATCTGTATCCTGATGGCAGCCTGACTACCGAAGTTTGTCGACTGCAAACCGGTAAATTCAGCCCTGACACGGCTTCTGAGGGTTATTAATGCCGGCGTTACTTTATCTGCACGGGTTTAACAGCTCGCCTGCTTCCGCGAAGGCTACCCGCTTTAAGGCGTGGCTGACGCAGCATCACCCCGAAATAGAAATGATTGTGCCACAGCTTCCACCGTACCCGGCGGATGCCTCCGAGCTGCTGGAGTCGCTGGTGCTTGAACGCGGCGGTGAGCCGCTGGGCATTGTTGGTTCCTCGTTGGGCGGCTATTACGCAACCTGGCTTTCGCAGTGCTTCACGCTGCCTGCGGTGGTGGTCAACCCGGCCGTCCGCCCCTTTGAGCTGTTGGTGGATTATCTCGGCAAGAACGAGAACCCCTACACCGGGCAGCAATATGTGCTAGAGTCACGCCATATTTACGATCTGAAAGTCATGCAGATTGACCCGTTGGAAGCGCCAGATTTGATTTGGCTGCTGCAACAAACGGGCGATGAGGTGCTTGATTACCGCCAGGCCGTTGCGTACTACGCGCTTTGCCGCCAGACGGTGAAACCCGGAGGCAATCACGCTTTTACGGGCTTCGAAGATTATTTCACACAGATTGTCGACTTCCTCGGCTTACGCTGAGGCCAGACGGCCGATTTCCTGTTTCGCTATCTGAATGAATAAACCATGACGCAATCCTATAATGCCGATGATATAGAGGTGCTCACCGGGCTTGAGCCAGTTCGCCGCCGCCCGGGGATGTACACCGACACCACTCGTCCTAACCATTTAGGGCAGGAAGTCATTGATAACAGCGTGGATGAAGCGCTGGCGGGCCACGCCAAACGCGTGGACGTCATCCTGCATGCCGATCAGTCTCTGGAAGTCATTGACGACGGGCGAGGGATGCCTGTTGATATCCATTCCGAAGAGAAGGTTCCGGCCATTGAGCTGATCCTTTGTCGCCTGCACGCAGGCGGTAAATTCTCCAATAAAAACTACCAGTTTTCCGGCGGCCTTCACGGCGTAGGGATTTCCGTGGTTAACGCCCTTTCCAAACGCGTTGAAGTGACCGTCCGCCGTGACGCTCAGGTATACAGCATCGCTTTTGAAAACGGCGATAAAGTGCAGGATCTGGAAGTGATTGGCACCTGCGGTAAGCGTAATACCGGCACCAGCGTTCACTTCTGGCCGGATGAAAGCTTCTTCGATAGCCCGCGTTTTTCCGTTTCACGCCTCAGCCACCTGCTGAAAGCGAAGGCCGTGCTGTGCCCTGGGGTAGAAATTACCTTTACCGATAAAGTGAATAACACCGAGCAGCGCTGGTGCTATCTGGATGGCCTGAACGATTACCTGTGCGAAGCGGTGAATGGCCTGATAACGCTGCCGGAAGCGCCATTTATCGGCAATTTTTCTGGCGATACCGAAGCGGTTGACTGGGCGCTGCTCTGGCTGCCGGAAGGCGGCGAGCTGCTGACGGAAAGCTACGTCAACCTGATCCCAACCATGCAGGGCGGGACGCATGTCAATGGCCTGCGTCAGGGCCTGCTCGACGCGATGCGGGAGTTCTGCGAATACCGCAATATTCTGCCGCGTGGCGTGAAGCTTTCTGCGGAAGATATCTGGGAGCGCTGCGCCTACGTGCTGTCGGTCAAAATGCAGGATCCTCAGTTTGCCGGTCAGACCAAAGAACGTCTGTCTTCGCGCCAGTGTGCGGCTTTTGTCTCTGGCGTAGTGAAAGATGCCTTCAGCCTGTGGCTGAACCAGAACGTGCAGGCGGCGGAACAGCTGGCCGAGCTGGCTATTTCCAGCGCCCAGAGGCGTATGCGTGCGGCGAAAAAAGTTGTGCGTAAGAAGCTGACCAGCGGCCCGGCGTTACCTGGCAAGCTGGCGGACTGTAGCGCGCAGGATTTAACCCGCACCGAACTTTTCCTGGTGGAAGGGGACTCGGCGGGAGGCTCTGCGAAGCAGGCTCGCGACCGTGAGTATCAGGCGATCATGCCGCTGAAAGGTAAGATCCTGAACACATGGGAAGTTTCCTCTGACGAAGTGCTGGCCTCGCAGGAAGTTCACGACATCTCCGTGGCGATCGGTATCGATCCTGACAGCGAAGATCTGAGCCAGCTGCGCTACGGCAAAGTTTGTATTCTTGCGGATGCGGACTCCGACGGTCTGCACATTGCCACGCTGCTGTGCGCGCTCTTTGTACGCCACTTCCGGTCGTTAGTGAAAGGCGGTCACGTTTATGTGGCAATGCCGCCGCTCTACCGCATCGATTTGGGTAAAGAGGTTTATTACGCGCTGGACGAAGAAGAAAAAGCGGGCGTGCTGGAACAGCTTAAGCGTAAGAAAGGGAAGCCAAACGTGCAGCGCTTTAAAGGCCTGGGCGAGATGAACCCGCTTCAGCTGCGCGAAACCACGCTTGATCCTAATACCCGCCGTCTTGTTCAACTGACCATCAGCGATGAAGACGATCAGCGCACCCTGGCGACTATGGATATGCTGCTTGCCAAGAAACGTTCAGAAGACCGTCGTAACTGGCTGCAAGAAAAAGGCGACATGGCCGATATCGAGGGTTAAAAACCTTTATCCAAAACGTAAAAGGGATGGCCATAGCCATCCCTTTTTGCATTCCAGCCAGCCGGTTATTTCACGGCTTCTTCGAGAATGCGGATATGTACTTCCAGCACGTCTTCTTTCACGCGAGCGCTATGCTCTTTCATGTGCGTAGTCTGAAGATGGGCTTCCAGATGAGCAACGCTTTCCCATTTTTCCAGCATGAAGATGGAATCCGGGGCGGTGGTCTGGAATGCGACCTGGGCGTTGTGATCGACCAGCGGCGCGTAGCCGTGGCAGCCGTCTTCTTGCAGTACGGTTGGAATAATCTTCTCAAATGCCGCAATCACAGCCTGGCGGTGGTGTGAACCGGGACGTGTGCGAATTTCTGCAATCACTGTCAGCATGACTAACTCCTTATGTTGTCCGGCAAACAGTTAAGCAAAAATACCAGCCAGATGCTTGCGATATTCTGCTACATAATGTGGCACGTCCGGAGATTTGATGACGTCATTAGCGATAAAGGTAGGTAACCCTTCCATGCCCAGGAACTGGTTAGCCTTGTGGAACGGAAGATACACGCCGTCTACGCCAACGCCATGGAAGAACTGATCTTTTTCGGTGAAAGCTTCTAAAGGCGCGTTCCACGTCAGGGAGATCATGTAGGTTTTACCCTGAATCAAGCCGCCGGAGCCATATTTTTTAGACGCATCTGAACGGGTACGGCCGTCGCTTGCGTACAGGGAGCCGTGGCCTTCGGTGAACACATCGTCGATGTATTTTTTGACCGTCCACGGGGCACCCATCCACCAGCCCGGCATCTGCCAGATGATGCTGTCAGCCCAGAGGAACTTCTCAACTTCCGCTTTGACGTCGTATTCGCTGTCCGCGCGGGTCACCTGAACATCATGCCCGAGGTCGCGCAAATAGCTTTCCGCGACTTCAGTCAGGGTGTCATTAAGCTGGCCGTTGGAGTGACCGAATTTTTTACCGCCGTTGATAATCAGGATATTGCTCATCGTTAGCCCTTAAATAATTACGTTTGACAACCATTGTAATGAGATCGTCATCACGAAAAAATGGCTAAAATGTGCAAAGACTTTTGCTGTACAAGCAATAATCAGCTGTGAGTAGGTTAGCGCCAGCTGATGCAAACCCGGAAACCGCCGTTCTCCGCGTTACCGAAAGCGGTCTGCATATCGTGCAAAGCGGCAATTCTACTCACAATGGATAATCCCAGTCCGCTGCCGGTTTTAAGCTGGCCCGGAGGTCGGAAGAAGCGTTCGCCCAGCGAGGTCAGGTGCTCAGGACTTACGCCAGGCCCATTGTCGATGATCTCCAGCGCATGTTCGCGTAAAACGACGTGCACAATGCTGCCAGGCGGGCTGTAGCGTACGGCGTTATCGAGAATGTTACGCAGCATTAGCCCGAGAAGAAGTGGCTGACCACGGCGAATAACCGGTTGCTCCTGCATTTGCAGGCGAATATCGACTTGCTCGCGTTGAGCGCCGTGCCAGGCTTCCATCACGCTTTCCTGAAGCAGCTTCTGCAGCGAGACTTCCTGTACGTCATTGAGCCCGGCCAGGGAATCTAACCGCGACAGCGTCAGCAGTTGCTCAACAAGGCGTGACGCACGGTCAATGCCCTGGTGGAGGTGATTAAGCGCTTGTTCCCTGACCTGAGCGTCATTTTCTGCCAGTTGGGCCACCTCAGCCTGTACTTTCAGGGCAGCCAGCGGGCTGCGGAGTTCGTGGGCGGCATCGGACGTAAAGCGTCGTTCGCGCTGCATGAACGCCTCTGTGCGATCAAATAGCTGGTTTAGTGCTTCAACAAGCGGTCTGACTTCAAGCGGGAGCGGCCGTGTTTCCAGCCGGCTGTTGTCGCCCGGCGGGCGGTGCTGTAGCTTCTGCGCCAGTTTACGCAGCGGGGCCAGTTCGGCAGTGACTAGCCAAATCAGCAATACCAGCATCAGCGGCAGCGCGATTAGCCAGGGCGTTAACTGAGCAGAAACAATATCCAGGGCCATGTCGTTCCTGTAGTCCCACTCCTGACCGACCACTATGCGATAACGCCCATCCGGCGTTGTCAGCCATACCAGCCGCCACAGATCGTCATCGTGCTCAAGTTGCCCATCAACAAATCCGTCTCTATGCCAGGAGTAAGTCAGCCCCTTACCGCTATCGCCATCATTGAGTACAAGCCTGCCGTCTGCGGTAAAAATGGCAAAAGCGAGCGTGTCATCATCAAGCTTACCGCGGTGTTTTTTTAGCATGTTTTTACTGCGGGGAAGCTGTGATTCAGCGTTTGTCGCGACGTCAAAATCCAGCACGCTTAACCGCTTGGCAAACAGCAGTTGCTGCGTATCGAAAAGCTTGTTTAGTGATTTACGGGCTTCGTACCACGCGGCGGTGCTGGCAAAGGCCGCTGCTGCAAGGGTAAGCACGATAAAACCTACTGTCAGGCGGGTGCGCAGGCTTTTGGTCAACGTCCTCAGCATGTATCACCCAACGTATAGCCAATACCATGCACGGTGCGAATAAAGCCGCTACCCAGCTTTTTGCGTAGATGGTGGATGTGGACTTCAAGGGCATTGCGTGACACTTCGTCGTCCCAGTTATAGATTTTTTCCTCGATTAACGTGCGTGGCAGAACGCGTCCGGCGTTTCGCATCAGCAGTTCCAGCAGGGCAAATTCCTTAGGCTTTAGCTGTAAGGGGTCACCATTGAGCGAGGCGGTGAGGTTTGTCGGGGAAAGCACGACGTTGCCGTAGGTCAGTTCAGGCTGTGCGTGGCCGTGCGCACGGCGAATGAGTACCTGCAGCCGGACAGCCACTTCGGTAAGCGCAAAAGGTTTACAAAGGTAGTCATCCGCACCCAGTTGGAGACCTTCAATGCGCTCGTCCAGAGAATCTCTGGCCGTTAAAATCAGCACCGGTTCGTTGTGCCCTTCTTTACGCCAGGTTCGTAGAATGTCCAGACCATCCATGCCCGGCAGGCTTAGGTCCAGTACGACGGCGTCGTAAGGTGCCTGGCCGAGCGCGGCACGCCCTTGTGCTCCATCGCTAAACCAGTCGACCGCAAACCCCATTTTGATCAACCCGGCTTTGATGCCGTCGCCAATCAGCGGATCGTCCTCAATTAATAGTAGGCGCATGGTGCACTCCTTGTTGCTGCCGTTGAGAGGTGAAGTAAATACCCGAAGCGCTTGTGTGTACAGAAGAAAAGCCCGGGCCTTCGGCAATAATCGCAAATGCATAAAAAAAACAGTTTATGCCGCAAGGATTAAGATCCCGCTAAGATTTGGGCGCTTTAATAGGGGCTAAGAAACGAAAGGAGAATAACATTATGAAAAAGACTGCAGCTTTGTTCGCCATTATTGCTTTAACTTCCGCCCCTCTTTTTGCCGCGCAAACGGGCGGTTTTGTTGACCCGAATGCGGCTGTGCAAACTCAGCCGGTACAGCAGGGCGGCTTCGTTGGCCCAACGGGCAGTAAAACCACGGTGAAGCAGGCAAAAACATTCTCTGATGACACCTGGGTAACGCTGACCGGTAAAGTCGAACAGCGCATTGGTGGTGATGACTACATCTTCCGTGACGCGACCGACAGCATCAACGTGGACATCGACCATAAGCGCTGGAACGGCCAGACTGTTACCCCGCAGGATACCGTCGAAATTCAGGGTAAGGTCGATAAAGACTGGAACTCGATTGAAATCGACGTAAAGCAAATTAACAAACTGAAGTAACGCCAAAAAAGCGGTAAGCCTTCTCGGGCTACCGCTTCGTTTAAAGCTATTCATCGCTATGACTCGACAGGCCAGATAAGGTACTATCGGCGGCAATTACGTCGATTGTGGCCACAATCGGCTCGTCAGTTTGAGGATGAATGAGCAATGAGTGATTTGACTCATGATGGTGCTGAGCGTCTTGCGCTGCACGAATTCACGGAAAATGCGTATCTCAACTATTCCATGTACGTCATCATGGACCGCGCCCTGCCGTTTATCGGTGACGGGCTTAAGCCGGTTCAGCGTCGAATCGTATATGCGATGTCAGAGCTGGGGCTAAACGCCAGCGCGAAATTCAAAAAATCTGCACGTACCGTGGGTGATGTGCTGGGTAAATACCATCCGCATGGCGACAGCGCCTGTTATGAAGCGATGGTCCTGATGGCGCAGCCATTCTCATACCGCTATCCGTTGGTAGACGGGCAGGGGAACTGGGGGGCACCGGATGATCCTAAGTCCTTTGCCGCGATGCGTTATACCGAATCTCGCCTGTCGAAATACGCGGAGCTGCTGCTCGGGGAACTCGGTCAGGGAACGGTAGATTACGTCCCGAACTTTGACGGTACGCTGCAGGAACCGAAAATGCTGCCTGCGCGTTTACCGAACATCCTGCTTAACGGGACAACCGGGATCGCCGTGGGTATGGCAACCGACATTCCTCCGCATAACCTGCGTGAGGTTGCTCAGGCCGCCATTACGCTCATTGATCAGCCTAAAACTACGCTCGACGACCTGCTCGATATCGTTCACGGTCCTGACTATCCGACCGAGGCTGAGATCATTACGCCGCGTGAAGATATCCGCAAAATTTACCAGAACGGGCGCGGTTCAGTCCGCATGCGTGCGGTATGGCGTAAAGAAGACGGTGATGTGGTGATTACCGCCTTGCCTCACCAGGTGTCCGGTGCTCGCGTGTTGGAGCAGATTGCCAGCCAGATGCGCGCTAAAAAGCTGCCGATGGTGGAAGACCTGCGGGATGAATCGAACCATGAAAACCCGACGCGCCTGGTGATTGTGCCTCGTTCTAATCGCGTGGACGTCGAACAGGTGATGAACCATCTCTTCGCAACCACCGATCTGGAAAAAAGCTATCGCATTAACCTGAACATGATCGGTCTGGACGGTCGTCCGGCGGTGAAAAACCTGCTGGAGATCCTCAGCGAATGGCTGGTTTACCGCCGCGATACGGTGCGCCGTCGCCTGAACTATCGTCTGGAAAAAGTCCTCAAGCGCCTGCATATCCTCGAAGGTTTGCTGGTGGCGTTCCTCAATATCGACGAAGTGATCCACATCATTCGTAGCGAGGATGAGCCCAAGCCGGCGCTGATGTCCCGTTTTGGTATCAGCGAAACTCAGGCCGAAGCCATCCTTGAGCTGAAACTTCGCCACCTCGCCAGGCTCGAAGAAGTGAAGATCCGCGGTGAGCAGGACGAGCTGGAAAAAGAACGCGATCAGCTGCAGGGCATTCTCGCTTCCGAGCGTAAAATGAACACCCTGCTGAAAAAAGAACTGCAATCAGACGCCGATACCTACGGCGACGCTCGTCGTTCTCCACTGCATGAGCGCGGCGAAGCGAAAGCGATGAGCGAGCACGACATGGTGCCGTCTGAACCGGTCACCATCGTGCTGTCGCAGATGGGCTGGGTGCGTAGCGCCAAAGGCCACGATATTGACGCACCGGGCCTGAGCTACAAAGCCGGTGACAGCTATCTGGGCTCAGCCAAAGGCAAAAGCAACCAGCCTGTGGCGTTCATCGACTCCACGGGAAGAAGCTATGCGCTGGACCCAATCACTTTACCGTCAGCGCGCGGTCAGGGTGAGCCTTTAACGGGTAAACTTACGCCGCCGCCGGGCGCGACCGTGGACTATGTTCTGATGGCTGCAGACGATCAGAAACTGCTGATGGCTTCGGATGCAGGCTATGGTTTTGTCTGTACCTTTAACGACGTCGTGTCGCGTAATCGCGCAGGTAAAGCGCTGATTTCCCTGCCTGATAATGCACGCATCCTCCCACCGCTGGAAATTCATAGCGCAGACGACATGCTGCTGGCTATCACTGCCGCCGGGCGTATGCTGATGTTCCCGGTGAGTGATTTGCCGGAACTGTCTAAAGGTAAGGGCAATAAGATTATCTCTATTCCGGCGGCAGAAGCGGCCAAAGGTGAAGATAAGCTGGCGCACCTGTTTATCCTGCCGCCGCAGAGCACCCTGACCCTGCACGTTGGCAAGCGCAAAATTAAGCTGCGCCCTGAAGAACTGCAGAAAATCACCGGTGAGCGAGGTCGTCGCGGGACGTTAATGCGCGGCCTGCAGCGCATAGATCGGGTAGATGTCGACTCCCCAATGCGGGCAGGGGCTGGAGACAGCGAAGAATAATCCGGGGTACGGCGGCGAGGTTGCCGCCGTCCGGTGTGTTTTACGCTAAAGCCGATATACTTATCAACGGCTTCGGCTCATGAGGTAGTTATGCTAGCGATTGTACGTTTTATTATTGTCGTTATTTACTGCATCCTGGTATGCATCTTAGGTTCAATTTATTGTCTGTTTAGCCCACGTAATCCGCGCCATGTGGCAACCTTTGGGCACCTTTTCGGGCGTCTTGCGCCGGTATTTGGTCTTAAGGTAGAAACCCGCTTACCTGCCGGGGCTGAAAATCACCCTACTGCGATATACATCGGGAACCATCAGAACAACTACGATATGGTCACCGCCGCTAATATCGTCCAGCCGCCAACGGTTACGGTCGGGAAAAAAAGCCTGATGTGGATCCCGTTCTTTGGCCAGCTTTACTGGCTGACGGGCAACCTGCTGATTGACCGCGATAACCGGGCAAAAGCCCACAGCACCATTTCTCAGGTTGTTGACCAGATTCGCAAGCGCAACGTGTCTATCTGGATGTTCCCAGAGGGCACCCGTAGCCGCGGGCGTGGCCTGCTGCCGTTTAAAACCGGTGCGTTTCATGCGGCCATTGCGGCGGGTGTCCCGATTATTCCGGTGTGTGTTTCCAATACCAGTAATAAAATTAAGCTAAACCGTTGGAACAACGGCTTAGTCATTGTCGAAATGCTGCCGCCTGTTGATATCAGCGCTTATGGTAAAGATCAGGTACGTAAGCTGGCCACCGACTGTCGTGAACTGATGATGGCCAAAATCGACGAACTAAATCAGGAAGTCGCCGCGCGTGAAGCCGCCGGCAAAGTTGAAAAGAATCAGGCGCATTAATCGCCGACTTTGGCGGTACGGTTTGTATCGCCCCTCGTTATTCAGTTTTACATGGAGCAATTATGTCACTCAGTCGGCGTCAGTTTATTCAGGCATCCGGAGTTGCGCTTTGTGCCAGCTCGGTGCCGCTGAGGGCAAACGCGGCAGGGCAGCAGCAACCTTTACCGGTTCCCCCCCTGCTTGAATCTCGCCGTGGCCAGCCGTTATTCCTGACGTTGCAGCGTGCCCACTGGTCATTTACCGGTGGCGCAAAAGCCCCCGTTTGGGGCTTAAACGGGCGCTATATGGGGCCAACGATTCGCGTCTGGAGCGGTGACGACGTGAAGATGATTTACAGCAACCGCCTGCAAGAAAACGTCGCGATGACCATTGCTGGCCTGCAGGTGCCGGGCCCGCTGATTGGCGGTGCTGCACGTATGATGTCGCCTAACGTGGACTGGGCACCCGTGCTGCCCATTCGCCAACGAGCCGCAACGCTTTGGTATCACGCCAATACGCCAAATCGTACCGCAAGGCAGGTTTACAACGGCCTGGCGGGGATGTGGTTGATTGAGGACGAGGTCAGCAAGTCCCTGCCCATTCCTAACCACTACGGCGTCGACGACTTCCCGATCATCATCCAGGACAAACGTCTCGATAATTTCGGTGCGCCAGAATACCAGGAGCCGGGCAGCGGGGGTTTTGTTGGCGATACGCTGTTGGTTAACGGGGTGCAAAGTCCATACGTTGAAGTGTCCCGCGGCTGGGTGCGGCTGCGCTTGTTGAATGCATCCAACTCTCGCCGCTATCAGCTGCAAATGAGCGACGGCCGTTCGATAGCGGTGATTTCCAGCGATCAGGGCTTCCTGCCTGCGCCGGTTTCGGTCAAACAGCTGTCGCTGGCGCCGGGAGAGCGTCGGGAAATTCTTATCGACATGACCGAAGGGAAAGAAGTGTCGATCACCGCCGGTGAAGCTGCCGGCATTATGGACCGCATTCGCGGCTTCTTTGAGCCGTCGAGCATTTTGATTTCCACGCTGGTGTTAACGCTGCGTCCGACAGGGCTGCTGCCGCTGGTCACCGATACGCTGCCAATGCGCCTGCTGCCGGAAGAGATCATGGGCGGTAACCCGACGCGCAGCCGTGAAATCACCCTCGGTGACGATCCCGGTATTAACGGCCAGCTGTGGGATATGAAGCGTATTGATATTCAGACCCAGCAGGGAACCTGGGAGCGCTGGACGGTGCGCGCAGACACGCCGCAGTCTTTCCACATTGAAGGCGTCAGTTTCCTGGTTCGTAACGTCAACGGGGCTTCGCCATTTGGGGAAGATCGCGGGTGGAAGGATACCGTGTGGGTAGACGGGCAGGTCGAGCTTCTGGTCTATTTTGGCCAGCCGTCCTGGGAGCATTTCCCGTTCCTTTATTCCAGCCAGACGCTGGAGCTTGCCGACCGCGGTTCTATTGGTCAACTGCTGGTTCAGCCCGCTCCGTAGTTTTTACCCTCACCCTAACCCTCTCCCCAAAGGGGCGAGGGTTGAGGTGAGGGGGCATAAAACCCAGAATAACCCTTCAAAAATTACTGCTAATAGGCGTATAATCGCCGCCCTTTTGTTCATTTCTACATCATCTTTTCGGACATCCTATGAGCGTCAAAAGCCTGATCCAGCCGGATCGCGAACTCTTTTCGTGGCCACAATACTGGGCCGCCTGTTTTGGACCGGCACCGTTTTTACCCATGTCCCGTGAGGAGATGGATGAACTCGGCTGGGACAGCTGCGACATCATTCTGGTTACCGGTGATGCCTATGTTGACCACCCAAGCTTCGGGATGGCGATCTGCGGCCGTATGCTGGAGGCGCAGGGCTTCCGCGTTGGTATTATTTCCCAGCCGGACTGGTCCACGAAGCAGGACTTTATGCGCCTCGGCAAGCCAAACCTGTTCTTTGGCGTCACCGCAGGGAACATGGACTCGATGATTAACCGCTACACGGCAGACCGTAAGCTGCGCCATGACGATGCCTACACGCCGGATAACGTAGCAGGCAAGCGTCCCGATCGTGCTTCTCTGGTCTATACCCAGCGCTGCAAAGAGGCGTGGCGCGATGTGCCGGTGATCCTTGGTGGCATAGAGGCCAGCCTGCGCCGCACCGCGCATTATGACTACTGGTCCGATACCGTGCGCCGTTCGATTCTGGTGGATGCCAAAGCGGATATGCTGATTTTCGGCAATGGTGAGCGCCCGCTGGTGGAAGTGGCGCATCGTCTGGCGAACGGAGAAGGGATCGCTGAAATTTGTGATGTGCGCAATACCGCCATCATGCGCAAAGAGGCGATGCCCGGCTGGGCAGGTGTAGATTCCACCCGTCTTGATACGCCAGGAAAAATCGATCCGATCCCACATCCTTACGGCGACGATCTCCCCTGTGCCGACGGCAATAAACCGAACGAGCCAAAGGCGGATGAAGCCAAAGCCGTTACCGTGCAGCCACCGCGACCAAAACCGTGGGAGAAGACCTATGTCCTGCTGCCGTCCTTTGAAAAGGTGAAGGCGGATAAGGTGATGTACGCTCACGCTTCGCGGATCCTGCATCACGAAACCAATCCCGGCTGTGCCAGAGCGCTGATGCAGAAGCACGGCGATCGCTATATCTGGATCAACCCACCGGCGATCCCGCTTTCAACCGAGGAAATGGACAGCGTGTTTGCGCTGCCTTACCAACGCATCCCTCACCCTTCCTATGGCAAGGCGCGTATTCCGGCCTATGAGATGATCCGCTTCTCGGTAAACATTATGCGTGGCTGCTTCGGCGGCTGCTCTTTCTGCTCCATCACAGAGCACGAAGGCCGCATTATTCAAAGCCGATCCGAAGATTCCATCATCAGCGAAATCGAAGCGATGCGCGACAGCGTACCGGGCTTTACCGGCGTGGTTTCAGACCTGGGCGGCCCAACGGCCAACATGTATATGCTGCGCTGTAAGTCGCCGCGCGCGGAGCAAACCTGCCGCCGCCTGTCGTGCGTTTACCCGGAAATTTGCCAGCATATGGACACCAACCATCAGCCGACTATCGATCTCTATCGTCGTGCACGCGATCTTAAGGGCGTCAAAAAGATCTTAATCGCCTCCGGCGTGCGGTACGATCTGGCGGTAGCCGATCCGCGTTACATCAAGGAGTTGGCAACTCATCACGTTGGTGGCTATCTGAAAATTGCCCCTGAACACACCGAAGAAGGGCCGCTGTCGAAAATGATGAAGCCGGGGATGGGGAGCTATCACCGCTTTAAAGAGCTGTTTGATACCTATTCGAAGCAGGCTGGCAAAGAACAGTATCTGATCCCATACTTTATCTCCGCTCACCCTGGAACGCGTGATGAGGATATGGTGAATCTGGCGCTGTGGCTTAAGCAGCATCGTTTCCGCCTCGATCAGGTACAAAACTTCTATCCGTCGCCGTTGGCTAACTCCACCACCATGTATTACACCGGCAAAAATCCGCTGAGCAAGGTGAGCTATAAAAGCGAGGATATCGTGGTGCCGCGCGGCGATCGTCAGCGCCGTCTCCACAAGGCACTGTTGCGCTATCACGATCCGGCGAACTGGCCGTTGATTCGCGAGGCGCTGGAGGCGATGGGCAAAAAGCACCTGATCGGCGGCAGACGCGAATGCCTGGTGCCTTCTCCGACGCTCGAGGAGATGCGTGAGGCCCGCCGAAACACCCGTCACGCCCGCCCGGCGCTCACAAAGCATACCCCGCTTGCGCATCAGCGCCGCACGGCAGCAGCAGGAAAGAGGAAGCCGCTCGGGAAGTAACGGCGTGCTTTCATGCCGCTGTCATTTTTTTCTGCGACAAAGAGGGTAGGGAACCCTTGATCGCCGGGCCTGGCGCTAAGCTGCCCGGCGGCCTCTTTGCTGAAATGAGAAATGAACATGTCTAACCCGCTTTACGTTTTTGACCTCGATCACACCCTGATAGACGCCGACTGCAGCACCCTCTGGAGCCGCTTCCTTTCCCGCGAAGGGCTGATTAAAGACCCCGATTATCTGGCTAAAGAACACAAGCTGATGCTCGATTATCAGCGCGGCGAAATGAATATCCACGAATACGTTGGCGTGACGCTGGCTCCGCTGGCGGGTATGACGATTGCCGATGTGGACACCCTCGTTGCCCGCTGCGTAGGAACCGACGTTCTGCCGCTGGTTTACCCGCAGGCGAAGCGCCTGATTGAGCAATTGCACGCCCAGGGCCAGCAGATGATGATTATCTCTGCGTCCGTCAGCCTGCTGGTGAAAGCCATTGCACCACGGCTTGGCATTAAACATGCGATAGGTATCGACCTGGTGACCGGCAATAACGCTTACACCAGCGTGATAAGCGGCGTGCCGAGCTACCAGACCGGGAAAATTACCCGCCTGAAGGAGTGGCTGCAGGTGAATCCGGAATACAGCGGGGAACTGACGTTTTATACCGATTCCATTAACGATCTGCCGTTGTGTCTGGAGGCCGACCGGGTATTGATGGTCAATCCTTGCCAGAAGCTTGCGGCGCAGGGCGCACGCTACGGTTGGCAAACGCTGAACTGGTCTTTGTAGCATGAGCGGGGCACGGCGAAGACCGCGCCCCGTTTTAGACGTTATTGCGGAGAATAGAGCGGCACCGGCTTCCCGGTGATATAGCGGCGGCGCAGCCAGGCAGAAACAGCATCCATCGCCATCACCACGCAGACCAGAATCAGGGTGATAAACATCACCACGTCCCAGTTCCACAGCCGCATGTTCTCGGCGTACACCAGGCCTACGCCGCCCGCTCCAACAAAGCCCAGCACTGCCGCCGAGCGGGTGTTGGACTCAATCTGGTACAGGCTGAGAGAGAGAAACGCCGGGAACGACTGGGTGAAAATCCCGAAGCGGTGTTTCTGAATGCCCGCCGCGCCCACGGCGGTTAATCCCCGACTCGGAGAGCGCTCTACCGCTTCGTGCCCCTCGGCATACAGCCTGCCCAGCAGCCCGGTATCCTGCATGATAATTGCCAGCACGCCTGCCAGCGGGCCAAGCCCAACCGCACGTACGAAAATCAGCCCCCAAATGGCCATGTCGACGCCGCGCAGCAGGTCAAACAGGCGGCGCACCAGCAGCGCGACGATGCGTGCTACCGGGCCCTGCATGATATTGCGGGCGGCAAAAAACGATAGCAGCAGCGCCAGCACCGTGGCGGTTAACGTCCCGGCGAAAACGATGGCGAGCGTAATGGCGATTTGCGAGAAGTAATAGGCGAACGGCCAGTTCATAAAATCATGCCAGACAAACATACGCAGGAAGTAGCGCCCCAGCTGAACCATGCCGCTGAGAATTTGCCCGGAGTCGATGCCGAAGGTGAAAAAGAACCAGATGTAGTAGCCGAGGATGGCGGCGGCCAGCAGGCCGATGTGGCGCAGATAACGCCCCTGCATACGGTAAAGTTCGCGGTGCTGCTCGCGGCTTTGGGTGATATCCGGCGTTGCCTGAAAAGTATTCATTTTTTCCCTTCCAGAACCCAGCGGCGCAGCCTGCCGGACAGGACATCGAGGACCGAAACCACCACGATAATCAGCAGCAGCGTGATGCTGACCTGGTCGTAGCGGTCGAGTTTAATGTTGGTCATCAGCTCCTGCCCAATCCCGCCCGCGCCCACGAGGCCGAGGATGGTGGAGGAACGGAAGTTAATCTCAAAACGCATGAAGCTGTAGGACAGAAAAATAGGTTTTACCTGAGGCCACAGGGCGAAGCGTACGCGCTGGAGTGGCGTAGCGCCGCAGGCCATGAGCCCGCGTACCGGTTTGTCAGATGCACTTTCGATGGCTTCGTAAAACAGCTTGGTCAGGCTGCCAACGGTGTGCAGCGCCAGCGCCAGAAATCCCGGAATGGCGCCGATACCAAAGGCCATCACGAACATCACCGCCCACGCCAGCTCCGGCATGGTTCTCAGAAACGCAACCGACGCGCGAACGCCGAAGCGTACGGCGGGCGGCGTCCAGGTATTACCGGCGGCAAGAAATGCCAGCACGGCGGCAATACAGGTCGAAATCAGCGTCGAAGCCAGCGCCAGCTGCAGGGTTTCCCAAATCAGCGGGAGCTGAATGGGGAGACGGTAGCCCCAATAGGCCAGTGAGCCTTTGGTGTGGACGTCGGCCAGCAGAACCGACAGGTGCAGCGTCGGCAGGGTTTCGAACATGTAGTCGAAGAAGTTTGGTAGTGATTGCCAGATGGTAGTCAGGCTGAACTCAGCGATGTGACCGGCGGTAAGATACAGGCCTACCAGCAGCAGAGACCAAATCAGGGTGTCGCGCTTCTGGCGCATTCTGATCTGGTGATAGTAACGTTCAAATTCCGTATTCAACATCATCACTTATTATCCGGTTTGTTTCCGGTGACGGGTCGCCCCGTCCTGATAAAAAAGCACCCTGGCAGGTCGCCGGGGTGCGATTTTTATGCGGCGTTCGCAATTAGCGGGCGCTAACCAGCTCACGCTTCATGTCGATGATCTGCTGGAAGTCAGCCACAGATGCCGGGCCGATGTGCTGGGTGCCGCCCATCGCCTTCACGAAGCAACCGTGATCTTCTTTATCCAGTTTCTTCACCGCATCCACGACTTTGGCCTTGAAGTCAGCCGGCAGCTTGTTGCTGACCAGGATCGGGCCGTTCGGGATCAGTGGGGAAGTCCAGATGATGCGGATCTGCTTCATCAGGTCAGGGTGATCCATACGGATCAGGCGGTTAAACGCCCCGGCGCTATAGCCGTCGTTATAGTCGCCGACCATTGAAGCCCAGGTCACCGCGCCGGCAAACTGGCCGTTCAGCACGCCCAGGATGTCCTGCTCGTGGCCGCCGGAGAAGGTCACGCTGGAGAAGAAGTTGTTGTATTTGTTGTCCGGAGTGCCGCCGAGCTTCTGTTTGAACTCGTGGTTAGGGATCAGGTAGCCTGAAGTGGAGTCAGGATCGGCGAAGCCGAAGGATTTCCCTTTCAGATCTTCGATGGTTTTGTACGGGCTGTCGGCCTTAACGATAACCACAGAGTGGTAGCCGCGGGACTGATCTTTATCGTCAACCGCGATGCCAACGATATCCACCGCTTTCGGATCGTTCATGTACACCGAAGCGTAGGAAGAAGGGGACATGCTCAGCACCAGGTCGACTTTACCGCCGATCAGGCCCTGAATAACGCCAGAGTAGTCAGAAGAGTTACGCAGTTTAGTGTCGACATTCAGTTCTTTATCCATGAACTGCTTCACACACTGGTTATCACCAATTTGCTGGGTCGCATTCTGCCCGCCGAGGATCCCGAGGTTCAGTTCGCGCGGCTGGTCAGCAGCCATTGCGTGGCCTGCAATCACAAGGCCAGTAATCACTGCAGATAAACGTAATGCGCCAGTCAGTTGCTTTTTCATTATCATTGCCTGTGTTGTATCAATTGGAGAGAGAATTAATGCACTTGATTGATTTCATCGCCGTACAAGAGATGCAGCACGTCCTCCGTTAACATCGCCGGATGACCGTCAAACACGATATTTCCTTTTGCAACCCCGATAACGCGGGTGCAGTACTCCTTCACCAGCTCGATGGAATGCAGGTTCACCATCACGCTAATGCCTTGCTCACACACTTCACGCAGCACTTTCATGATGCGTTGGGTATTTTTCGGGTCGAGGGAAGCTACCGGCTCATCGGCCAGCAGGATGCCTGGGTTTTGCATCAGCGCCCGGCAAATGGCTACGCGCTGCATCTGGCCGCCGGAAAGGTTCTCGGCGCGCTGCAGGGCGTGAGGCAGCATGTTCATCCACTCCAGCAGGGAAATGGCGCGGGCGCGGTCTGCCTCAGGGAAAACTTTAAACAGGGATTTCAGCGTGGAGGTCTGGCTCAGGCGGCCCAGCAGCACGTTAGTCAGCACGTCCAGTCTCGGCACCAGGCAGAAATCCTGGAAAATCATGCCGCATTCGGTGCGCCACTGGTTCAGAGCGCGACCGCTGAGTTTAGACACATCGTGCGGCATCCCGACTTCTGGAAAGCTGAGGATCTCGCCCGACGTGGCAGTATGCGTACCGTTAAGAATATGCAGCAGCGTGGATTTGCCCGCGCCTGAGCGGCCAATCACGCCAACCAGCTCACCGGCATGCAGGTCGAAGTTAATGTCGTGCAGCACGGTCTGATGGGAGTTATAGGCCTTACTCAGGCTCTTAACGCTCAGTACTTTACGGCCCGGAGCGGGTGCAAACTGCGGCAGAGACTCCAGGTCAGAGTTGGTAACAACGGCAAGGGATCTGTTCATAACCATTCCAAATGAGTTAGCGAAGCTGGCCCTATTTATCGTGGTGTTGTGTGACTTTTTGATTACGGCTAAAAGAACAAATAATGAACGCCGTGAAAATTCAGTCACCGTCAGAACGGATGTGTTGCGCGTAGAAACCGCTTGGGCAGGGGGTGTACAGGAAATAAAAAACCACCCGGCCCGTTAAGGCGAAGGTGGTTTGGGAAAGAAAATCTGGACTTAGCCGACAAACACATCCGGGTCTGGCCCAAGACGTTTGCCGCAGTCGAGCTTCGCAATTTCAGCCAGCTCGTCTTTGTCCAGCCGGAAGTCGAACACCTCAAAGTTTTCGGCAATACGAGCAGGCGTGACCGATTTAGGGATAACCACCAGTCCGCTATCCAGGTGCCAGCGAATCACAACCTGCGCCGGCGTTTTGCCGTATTTCTCCGCTAAATCACGAATGATTTTCTGATCAAACACGTCTTCGCCGCCCTGAGCCAGCGGGCTCCATGACTCGGTCTGAATCTTATGGGTAGCGTTCCACGCATGAATCTGGCGCTGCTGCAGCAGTGGGTGCAGCTCAATCTGGTTAATAACCGGGCTAACGCCGGTTTCGTCGATCAGCCGCTGGAGATGATTAATATTGAAGTTACACACCCCGATACTCGTCACCAGGCCCTCTTTTTGCAGCTCAATCAGCCCTTTCCAGGCTTCGAGGTAGCGATCCTTACTCGGCACCGGCCAGTGCAGCAGGTAGAGATCGACGTAGTCGAGCTGCAGCTTTTCAAGGCTGTCTTCCAGCGCCTGGCGAGGCCGCTGCTGGTCGCTGTTCCATAGCTTTGTAGTAATGAACAGGTCGTCACGCGCAACGCCTGCGCTCTTCAGCGCGGCGCCTACGCCGTCCTCATTTTTGTAGGCGGCGGCGGTGTCAATGGAGCGGTACCCCACCTCCAGCGCTTTCTCAATGGCTGTCCTGACCTGGTCGTTGCTTGCCTGCCAGACACCGAGCCCAAGCTGCGGCATCACGTTGCCATCCTGGAGCTTGATTAAGGTTGGATGAGTCATACGTACCTCCTTAATAGTGCGAAAAACACCGGGCAAGCCCGGTGTAAGTTTTTTATTAAGTCTAGTCGAAACTCAGGCAATGAAAGCCATCACCAGGATTCTCTTAGCGAGCGGCTTCGTAAATGCGGCGGCTAACGTCCAGCGTGATGTCCTGATGTTCACCCAGCTTAGTCATGCCTTTTTCTTCCAGTTTCACCAGCAGAGCAGGGATGGAGCTGCCGTCCAGGCCGTAGGCGGACAGGCGAGTCGCGGTGCCCATTTTCTCGAAGAAATTGCGCGTAGCTTCGATAGCGGCATCAATACGTTCGTCTTCGCTGCCGGAAGTGATGTTCCAGACGCGCTCTGCATATTGCAGCAGTTTGGCGTGCTTCTCGTTACGTTTTTCATTCATCAGAGAAGGCAGAACCACCGCCAGGGTCTGAGCGTGATCCAGGCCGTGCATTGCGGTCAGTTCGTGGCCCAGCATATGGGTTGCCCAGTCCTGCGGCACGCCGGCCCCAATCAGGCCGTTCAGCGCCATCGTCGCGGCCCACATCACGTTCGCACGAACGTCATAGTTTTCCGGATCTTTCAGCGCTTTCGGGCCGTCTTCAACCAGCGTCAGCAGAATGCCTTCGGCAAAACGATCCTGCACTTTGGCGTTAACCGGGTAGGTCAGGTACTGCTCGATGGTGTGAACAAAGGCATCCACCACGCCGTTAGCAACCTGTTTAGGCGGCAGGGTGTAGGTGTAAACCGGATCCAGAACCGCAAAGACAGGCTGTACGAAGTCAGACATAAACGCCTGTTTGTCGCCGGTAGAACGGCGGGAAACCACTGCGCCTTTGTTGGACTCGGAGCCGGTGGCCGGCAGCGTCAGCACGGAGCCCATTGGGATCGCGCTTTTCACGTCGTTACCGCGGGTCAGCAGAATATTCCACGGATCGATATCCTGTGGATAGTGAGCCGCAGCCGCGATGAATTTAGTGCCGTCGAGCACGGAGCCGCCACCGACTGCCAGCAGGAAAGTCACGTTTTCTTTACGCGCGATTTCCACGGCTTTCATCAGCGTTTCGTAAGACGGGTTAGGTTCGATGCCGCCAAACTCCAGCACGTCGAGGCCTTTCAGCGCGTCTTTAACCTGGCCCAGTACGCCAGTTTTAATCACGCTGCCGCCGCCGTAGGTCACCAGGACGCGAGCGTCCGCTGGGATCTGGTCACGCAGTTCTGCCAGGGAGCCTTTACCAAACAGGATGCGGGTTGGGGTATGAAGATTGAAGTTATTCATGATGGATTTCCCGTTCGTTAGATGAGTTACATTGCTAAATCTGATGGCGCTTATTGTGGTCCGCCACCCTGTCTCTCTCAATGCATATTCCTGCCTTTATCTTGCCTGTTTCTCCAAACGGCTGGAGAAACCGTAGGATTCATCGCACACTGTAAGCCGGATAAAAGTGCCGTGGAGACGTAAACATGAACCGCCAGGCTATCTGCCAGCAGCTGACGGATAAAATCAATCAGCTGATTTTAAAAGAAAAAAGTGATGTATTTTTTGATGGCGTAAGGCTGATGTACGGCACCAAACCGATGGCACGTACTCCGGTAATGTACGATCCGGGCATTGTTTTTCTCTTTTCAGGCCATAAAACGGGTTATCTCAACGACCGCGTATTCCGCTATGACGCCAACGAATACCTGCTCCTGACGGTGCCTTTGCCCTTTGAGTGCGAAACCTTTGCGACAGCCGACGTGCCGCTCGCGGGGATGCGCGTGAAGGTGGATATTCAGCAGCTGCAGGATTTGCTGATGGACATCGGCGAGGACGACCTTTTCCGGCCTCAGTCCTGCACCGATGGAATCAATTCAGCCGAACTGTCGGAAGAAATTCTTTGCGCCACCGAGCGGCTGTTGGACGTCTTAGAAAGGCCTCTTGATGCCCGGGTGCTGGGCAAACAAATTATCCGCGAGATCCTCTATCACGTGCTGACGGGGCCAAGCGGCGGGGCGCTGTTGGCGCTGGTTAGTCGCCAGACTCATTTTAGTCTCATCAGCCGGGTGCTGCGTCGGATTGAAAACCAGTACACCGAAAACCTGTCGGTAGACCAGCTGGCGGCCGAGGCTAACATGAGCGTGTCGGCGTTCCATCATAACTTTAAGTCGGTGACCAGCACCTCGCCGCTGCAATACCTGAAAAGCTATCGCCTGCATAAGGCAAGAATGTTAATGCTGCATGACGGTATGAAGGCAAGCGCGGCGGCTATTCGCGTCGGCTATGAAAGCGCTTCGCAGTTTAGCCGGGAGTTTAAGCGCTATTTTGGCGTGACGCCGGGGGAAGACATGGCGCGGATGCGGGTGATTTAAGGCGGTGATTGCAAAGAGCGAATAAGCCATTCTTATCCGCTCTGGCTGAATCAAGGACGATTACGCGGCGCTAACTTTTTTTTTCAACACCACAAACAGCGTGCCGACAAGGCCAAAAATCAGCAGGGCAACGGGCAGGATCATCAGGAAGGTCATGACCTGATCTTCATGACGCTTAACAAAGGGGATCATGCTGAGCGCATAGCCCAGGCTGGTAACAACGCCCACCCACAGCAGCCCGCTCAGCCAGTTAAATAACTGAAAACGACGGTTGCTGAGGCCCGAAATGCCCGCCATGGTTGGCAGCAGCGTACGAACAAAGGCCAGGAAGCGGCCAGCGAGCAGCGCCAGCAGGCCGTGGCGGTCAAACATCTGCGTGGCGCGCTGGTGGTACTGGGTTGGCAGTTGTGCAAGCCAGCCTTTCACGGTACGGGTATTGCCGAGCCAGCGGCCTTGTAAATAGCTCAGCCAGCAGCCGAGGCTTGCGGCAACGGTAAGAATAACCAACGTTGGAACAAATCCCATTACCCCTTTCGCTATTAGCGCGCCCGCGAGCAGCAGCAGGCTATCTCCCGGCAAAAACGAAGCGGGAAGCAGCCCATTTTCCAGAAAAAGCGTTGCGAACATAACGCAATAAACAACACCAATAACGTGGGGGTCGGCCAGCGCGGCAAAATCGTGATGCCAGAGCGCCTCGACAATATTTTTTATAACAGCCATGGGTATTCCTGTGGAACCGCTTATTGAGCTTGCCTGAGTATTGCTCCCGCAACTTAGGCTCACCTTAATTTCTACACATTGTACCGCTAAAATGCCGGCGACACCTTGATCCCAGGCTCAACAAAACGCCGATGATGGCAAAAAAACGCTCCACGGTTACCGCTAAACGGAAATTTTAGGCAATGCGCTGGAAACCTACTTCCAGATCGGCAATCAGATCGTCCACGTTTTCCAGGCCAATATGCAGGCGAACCAGGGTACCGCTGAAGTCGACGCCGCCTGCGGGGCGGATCTCAGCCAGTTCATCAGGCTGATTAGCGAGAATAAGCGATTCATAACCGCCCCAGGAATAGGCCATGCTGAAATGCTCGAAATGATTGAGGTACCGTGCATACTCTTCATCGCTGAGCCGTTTTTTCAGCACAAACGAGAACAGCCCGCTGCTGCCTGTAAAGTCACGTTTCCAGTATTCATGCCCTTTACTTCCGGGAAGTGCCGGATGATTCACTCTTTCTACCTGAGGATGCCCGGCCAGCCATTCGGCCACTTGTAGGCTGCTTTCATGGTGCTGACGCAGACGAACGCCCAGCGTGCGAATACCTCGGCTTGTCATATAAGCGGTATCCGCATCCAGCATTTGCCCCATCAGGTAGGCATTCTCGCGCAGCCGATCCCAACATCGTGCATTGGATACCGCGGTGCCGACCATCGCATCCGAATGGCCAATCAGGTATTTGGTGCCCGCCTGAATAGAAATATCGATACCGAACTCCAGCGCCTTAAACAGCACGCCAGCCGCCCAGGTATTGTCGATCATGATGATAGCGTCAGGGGCAACGCGCCTGACCGCCGCGACGATCGCCGGAATATCGTGGACTTCCATGGTAATAGAGCCGGGGGACTCGAGGAAAACGACTTTGGTGTTCGGCTGAATCAGGTCGGCTATCCCGGCCCCGATATCCGGCGCGAACCAACTGGTGCTGACCCCGAGCTTCGAGAGAATTTTGGTGCAGAAGTCCTGGGTGGGTTCGTAGGCGGTTTCGGTGACCAGAACATGATCGCCCTGCTCGACAAAGGCCAGAATAGTATTGGCAACGGCAGCGGCGCCGCAGGGGAAGAGGGCGCAGCCGGCGCCGCCTTCAAGTTCGCACATCGCTTCCTGTAACGAGAAATGGGTTAGCGTGCCGCGGCGGCCGTAGAACAGCTCTCCTTTTGCGCGATTGGCGGTGGCCTGTTTTTTGGCCTCGACGCTTTCAAACACCAAAGAGGAGGCGCGCTGAATGACGCTGTTAACCGAACCCTGAGTAAACCTCTTGCTGCGCCCGGCGTTGACCAGCGTCGTTTCGATGTGTTTTTCCGCCATTGTCGTTTCCCCGTTTAACCATCTGGATGTCTGGACGTAAATTAACACAAAATGCGCAAAGGGCATCATGGCGTTTTTTCAGGTTGGTCAAAAAAGTCATCATTTCGCCGGGGCAGACCTTTTCCTGCGTAAGCGCAAGGAATGCCTCAACAATTTCTGGCAGTCTGCAAATACTAATGAGAACGACTATCAATTCGATAGTTTTTTGATATATTAGTCTCAGTTTTGACATTTATTTCTCGCTGGAGCGTAAGACGTGACGAGTAATTTGATGCAGACGGATCTGTCCGTTTGGGGCATGTATCAACATGCTGACATCGTAGTGAAGATCGTGATGATTGGCCTGATTATGGCCTCTGTAGTCACCTGGGCCATCTTTTTCAGTAAGAGCGTGGAGCTGATTACCCAGAAACGTCGCCTCAAGCGCGAACAGCAGCAGCTGGCTAACGTCCGCTCCCTGAATGAAGCGAGCAGCGCGGCCGAAGCGTTTGACAGCAAAAGCCTCAGCACGCTGTTAATCAACGAAGCCCAAAACGAGCTGGAACTTTCCGCCGGCGTTGAAGATAACGAAGGCATCAAAGATCGTACCGGCTTTCGCCTTGAGCGCCGCGTGGCCGCCGTTGGGCGTCACATGGGGCGTGGCAACGGCTTCCTGGCCACTATCGGCGCTATTTCGCCGTTTGTCGGCCTGTTCGGCACCGTTTGGGGCATCATGAACAGCTTCATCGGTATCGCCCAGTCCCAGACCACTAACCTGGCGGTTGTTGCGCCGGGTATCGCAGAAGCACTGCTGGCAACGGCCATTGGCCTGGTCGCCGCAATCCCTGCGGTGGTTATCTATAACATCTTCGCGCGTATGATTGGCAGCTACAAAGCAAGCCTTAGCGACGTGGCGGCTCAGGTACTGCTGCTGCAAAGCCGCGACCTTGACCTGGAGGGTACAGCCCAGCCGCGCCCGGTACGCAATACTCAGCAACTGCGTGTAGGTTAATGCCCCATGGCAATGCGTCTGAACGAAAACCTCGATGACAATGGTGAAATGCACGAAATCAACGTTACGCCGTTTATCGACGTGATGTTGGTGCTGCTGATCATCTTCATGGTGGCCGCGCCGCTGGCCACGGTGGACGTGAAGGTTAACCTTCCGGCCTCCAGCAGCGAACCGCAGCCACGCCCGGAAAAGCCGGTTTACCTGTCGGTAAAAGCAGACCATTCGATGTTTATCGGCAACGATCCGGTAAGCAAAGAGTCGATGGTTAGCTCATTGATTGCCGCGACCGAAGGGAAAAAGGACACCACCATTTTCTTCCGCGCGGACAAAACGGTGGACTACGAAACGCTGATGGACGTGATGGATACGCTGCACCAGGCAGGGTACCTGAAGATTGGCCTGGTCGGCCAGGAAGTCACTAAAGCGAAGTAAGAGGGGGGGCCCTCATCACGGCCCTTTTCCTCTTGGGAGAGGAGTCTATGACGGTTCGACTAAGGTTCCGTTCACTTCCAGTCCTGCTTCACATGTCATCACAGAACTTGTGAACGATTCGGGGAAGTCACCGTCACTNNACCGAGCCTCGCTTCAAACTTATAGCCACGCTGAACATAAAAATTGCTGCCAGTTCCAAAGCCACGCCCTTGTTCCCGGCTCTCATCGCCCCCGGACACGTTCACCGTGCGCTGAAAGTACAGGGGAAGCAGATCTAAAGGTGAACGGAAAACCGCGGAGCGAAAGATATCTCCCGGAAGATTGGAAAGGGAAATGTGTAGAAGAGGCAAACCCCACTCACAGAGTGGAACTCTTCCATGTCTTCTCCGCCAGGCCACGGGTTATCGACAGCGTCTGGGCTTCTTGCTCCTTCAGGCGCTGATAATGTCCTTCCAGTCGCTTGAGGATTTGCTCTTTAAGCTTCGGATGGTGGCTGAGGATCTCTTCCAGCACCGCGCCGTACACTTCCTCCTTCGCTCGCCATGGGTAAATCTCACGGCGGTTCATCCATTTCAGGTCGACCAGTGCCGAAGTAATATCCGTCACTTCCTGTGTATTGCGGGTAATATTTTCATTTTTAAGCCGAACAAGAATAGCTATGTTTTTACTTAACGTAAATTCATGGTCTTTATTTTCGTCGGCGTTGATTAACGCAGATTGTTTTTTTATAGGTTCTGCCACGGCACTACTCCTCAATCGAATAGCATAATGGCCAGGGTTTTTCTTGAGTCATTTGATTAACCCAAATTTCCTGTTCTTTGCTACTCACCCAGGCGGTTTTATCTTCGATAAGCATTTGTAAGTCGGCGGCGCTAATAAGTTCTTTTTCAACCAGTTCGCCCATCAGGGCATGTAGAGCTTCTATCCTGACCGCGCACAGCAGACGTTCTTTAATATGGCGATCGGTTTCTTCAAGCAGGCGGTTTTTGGCCTGGCCTGCGTAATGACTGCCGCTCAGGATGTTTTTTTCCAGCGTTAAAATCTTATCCTGAACGACTTCCGGCGTGGTACTATTTTCAGCTTCTGCAGGGAGCGTTGAGGGTGCAACAACAGGATAGCGCCGTGGTAAGAAGTGTTCAGGCAGCATCGAATGTGATCCTTTGATATCGGTTCAATATTCAGGTTCAGAGATTCGCGATATGATGCCTCAATTCAAAAATAAAAAAAACAGGAGTTTCTTATGCACAGCATATTTTATTCTATTGTCACAATTTTGATTTTGTTATGCGCCGTGTTGGTTATGCGCAAGGAATTTGGTGCGTCAAATAATAAGTCTGATGAAATAAAACCGCTGACCACCAGCGAAGAGCGGGAAGATTACTTTGGCATGTTGATGTCAAAAATCACGCCCAGCTATTATTGGCGTATCAACAGTGAGTATATTGATTTCACCCATGCCACAATTAAAAAAATGCGTATTGATGAGTTGACCTCGCAGCCGGTTTTATTTAGCGCCCAGCGCCGCTGCAGCGACTTAAATTCGGCGGTATATAAATATTACGACAATATTAAAAAACGCTGCGCCGAAGGTGAGCAGGTTCCGTTGTCGGATATTGAAGTGCTCAACCTGCGTCAGTGTTTTAACGAGTTTAGCCGGGAAGCCTACCCGGAGCTGGTGGCGCTGGTTTGGCCGCAGTACCAGCGCCCTGAGATAGACCTGAACAGCGTGTGAGACGTTAAACGCATTTCCAGACAGGATAGGAACGTTATTATTGAGAATGTGATGCGGACCTCGCGCTGGCTTCTTGCCCCTGTTAAACAGGGGCTTTTGCTTTTATTTATCCGAAGATGCCTGCCACAAATTCAGTTCGCCATCGGTAACGTGGCGGTCAATTCTCTCCAGCTCTTCTGCCGTAAAGCTGAGATTATCCGGCGCTTTCACGTTTTCTTTTAGCTGCTCTGGCCGCAGGAGCGATACTGCATGGATTGATAACGTGCCGGGCTGGCCTCGTACGGCATAGTGTCTCCTTAGGGTAAGAGTTATTTTTTGAAACGCTGTTTTCATCTTAACCCTGCGGAGACATTCGGCAATCCGAAAATCAGGCCTCCGGCGAAAGCGCGCTGTGGGGCGTGCCCTGGTAATACGCGAGCGCCACCATCAGCGACTGCACCAGGCAAAGCGTGGCCGACTGCGAGCGGAAAGCGTCGACCTGCGCCTCTTTCACCACAAAACAGAGATCGCTGAATGTTGCGAACGGGCTGATCTGGCTGTCGGTAATCACAATCTGGCGGGCACCGGCCTGCGCGGCGATTTCACTCACCATCAGCGTTTCCTCGGCATAAGGCGAGAAGCTTATCGACACCACGATATCTTTCGCTTTAACGCGGTTGACTTGCTCGCGCAGCATGCCGCCAAGCCCGTCCAGCAGCACTGCGCGGCAATCAAGGTGGCTCAGGGCATAGGTCAGGTAGGCCGCCACGCTAAAAGAACGGCGCAGGCCGACAACATAGATAGTGTCCGCTTCGGCGAGCAGCTCAACCGCATGTTGTAGCTGCTCTGGATCGGTACGTGCGGCCAGCTGCTGCAGCGCCTGAGCGTTCGAACGAGCGAACTCTTGCAGAATATCCAGCGGCGTTTCCGGGACGACTTCGCTGCCAAGCTCGCGGAACAGCCTCGCCCGGTCAGTGTAGCTGGCCGTCTCTTCCACCAGGTTCATACGGAACAGCTGTTTCATCTCGTTGAAGCCGCTGAAATCAAAGGCATTGGCAAAGCGAATCAGCGTCGAGGGCGGCACTTCGGCCCGCTCGGCAATAGCGGCCACGGTATCAAATGCCACGCTGTTGGTGTTATCCAGCACGTAGCGGGAAACCTGCTGCAGCCTCTTACTCAGGCCGTCGTAGCGGTCGCGGATCTGCTGTTGGAGTTCGCTTAGGGTCGTCGCCGTGGTCAATTTGCCATCCTCAAAAGTATTCACTGAAACGTATTTAAGCGCAGTACCGCGAAAAATGAAACAGATGCACCAAAAGCCGGTGGGGCTGAAATGTCTCTTGCCTCTCAGTCTTTGCACATCTTTCCCCGTGTTAACATAAAAACGGAGTGTTGATCACAATAATCAACATTTATTTTATTTCAACTTAAAATGGAATGTTTGTTTCATATACAGTGTTCGGGAGACAACCCTAACAGCGAGAGGCCAGAGATGGAGACGGTAGCTAATTTTATTCACGGTGAATGCGTCGCGGGCGAAGGTCAGCGCGTGCAGGCGATCTTCAACCCGGCAACCGGCGAGCAGATTCGCCAGGTCGGTATGAGCACGGCCAGGCAGACCGAGCAGGCCATCGCCGCCGCTCAGCAGGCGTTTCCGGGCTGGGCTCGCCAGTCTCCCCTCAAGCGCGCTCGCGTGATGTTCCGCTTTAAAAGCCTGCTTGAAGAACATATGGACGGCCTGGCGAGGCTCATCAGCGAAGAGCACGGCAAAGTGTATTCTGATGCCGTGGGCGAACTGACCCGCGGCCTCGAAGTGGTGGAGTTTGCCTGTGGCATACCGCATCTGCAAAAGGGCGAGCATTCGGCCAACGTGGGTACGGGCGTAGATAGCCACTCGCTGATGCAGCCGCTTGGCGTTTGTGCGGGGATCACGCCGTTTAACTTCCCGGCCATGGTGCCGATGTGGATGTTCCCCATTGCGCTGGTTACCGGCAATACCTTCGTCCTCAAGCCGTCGGAAAAAGATCCGTCGTTGTCGCTGCGGCTAGCTCAACTGTTGCAAGAGGCCGGGCTGCCGGACGGAGTATTTAACGTAGTTCAGGGCGATAAAGAAGCCGTAGACGTTCTGCTGACTGACCCAAGAGTTCAGGCCGTCAGCTTTGTCGGCTCGACGCCGATTGCCGAGTACATCTACCAGACTGCTTCCGCCCACGGCAAGCGTTGCCAGGCGCTGGGCGGGGCGAAAAACCACTGTATCTTAATGCCGGATGCTGACCTGGAAATGGCAACCAACGCCATCATGGGAGCCGCTTTTGGTGCCGCCGGTGAGCGCTGCATGGCGCTGTCGGTTGTGGTTGCCGTGGGCGATGAAACCGCCGATGCGCTTTGTGCGGGACTGGAAAAACAGCTCGACACGCTGCGAGTTGGGCCTGGGCTGGGGCATGAGCCAGAAAATGACATGGGGCCGCTGATTTCCGCCCCGCACCGGGCAAAAGTGCTGGGCTATATTGATAGCGGCGAGCAGCAGGGCGCGACGCTGCGCGTTGATGGCCGTGGTCTCAGGCTGGCGGGCAATGAAGGCGGTTATTTTGTTGGCCCAACGCTGTTTGACCGCGTCACGCCTGAAATGACCATCTATAAAGAAGAAATATTCGGCCCGGTGCTGTGCGTGGTGCGCATGCCGGATTACGCCAGCGCTCTGGAGCTGATTAACAAACATGAATACGGCAACGGCACGGCGATTTTTACCCGTGATGGCGGCACCGCAAGGCGTTTTACCGAGGAAGTCCAGACGGGCATGGTCGGCGTGAACGTCCCCATCCCGGTGCCAATGGCGTTTCACAGCTTCGGCGGCTGGAAGCGTTCCATCTTTGGGCCACTTAACGTCCACGGCAGCGACGGCGTACGTTTCTATACGCGCATGAAAACCGTCACCGCCCGCTGGCCGGACACCAGCCATCAGCAAGGCTCTGCGTTCTCGATGCCAACGCTGGGCTAAGGGGAGGAAAGATGACGACACAACGCATGACCATGGCGCAGGCGCTGGTCAGGTTTTTAAACCAGCAGTACGTTGAAATCGACGGGCGCGAGCAGCCGTTTGTTGAGGGCGTAATGACCATTTTCGGGCACGGCAACGTGCTCGGCCTTGGGCAGGCGCTGGAGGAGGAACCCGGCCACCTGAAGGTACATCAGGGCTGCAACGAGCAGGGCATGGCGCATATCGCCACTGGCTTCGCCAAACAGCACCGTCGGCAGCGCATTTATGCCGTGAGCTCATCCGTGGGGCCAGGGGCGGCAAATATGGTGACTGCCGCCGCAACGGCCACCGCCAACCGCATTCCTTTGTTGTTGCTGCCCGGCGACATCTATGCCAGTCGGCAGCCGGACCCGGTGCTCCAGCAAATCGAGCAGTATCACGATCTCAGCATCAGCACCAACGACTGCTTCCGGCCTGTGTCCCGCTACTGGGACAGGATTAACCGCCCGGAGCAGCTTATGAGCGCCATGATTAGTGCCATGCGAGTACTTACTAACCCCGCGGAAACGGGAGCGGTAACGATTTGCCTGCCGCAGGACGTGCAGGGGGAAGCCTGGGATTATCCGCAAAGCTTCTTCGAGAAGCGAGTACATCATATTGAACGGCGCCCGCCGGATGAAAGCCGCCTGCAGGCTGCGTTGAAGCTGATTGCCGGCAAGCGTCGCCCGCTGGTTATCTGCGGCGGAGGGGTTCGCTATTCAGGCGCGCATCAGGCATTTCAGCATTTTGTGGAGGGCTTCGGGCTGCCGTTTGCCGAAACGCAGGCCGGGAAAGGTGCAATTGTAAGCGAGCACTCACTTAATCTCGGCGGCCTCGGCGTGACGGGCGGCCTGGCGGCTAATCGGCTTGCGCCGCAGGCCGATCTGATTATTGGCGTGGGTACCCGCTTGACCGACTTCACCACCGGTTCTAAATCACTATTTTCACCTGAGGCCGACTTCCTGCTGCTTAACGTGGCCGAGTTCGACGCCCTCAAGCTGGACGCCACGCCGCTGGTAGCCGATGCAAAGATTGGGCTTGAACGGCTGACTGCCGGTCTGCATCAGGCAGGCTACCACGCTGCCTGGCAGGACGAAGCAGCTCTGGCTCAAGCGGCCTGGCGCGACGAGTGCCAACGATTGTGGAGGCGGAACTGGCAACCAGGAGAACCTCCAGAAGTGGCGGGCCACCTGGATGAAACGTTGCAGGAATACAGCCGCGAGCTAGGCACCTCATTAACGCAAACCCGCGTGCTGGGCCTGGTGAATCAGCATATAGAAGAGGACGCCATCGTGGTGGGCGCGGCCGGGTCGTTGCCGGGAGATTTACAGCGCCTGTGGCAGGTAAAAACGCCGGACAGCTATCACCTCGAATACGGCTATTCGTGCATGGGCTATGAGATAGCCGCCGCGGTAGGGGCTAAGCTCGCGAAGCCGCAGCAGCCGGTGTATGCGATGGTCGGGGACGGATCTTACCTGATGCTGCATTCTGAGCTGCAAACCGCCGTCCAGGAAGGGATAAAAATCACCATTTTGCTGTTTGATAACGCCGGTTTCGGCTGCATCAATAACCTGCAAATGGGCCACGGAATGGGCAGTTTTGGCACCGAAAATCGTTCCCGTAACCCGCAAAGCGGCAGGCTTGATGGCCCGCTGGTGAAGGTGGACTTTGCCCAAAATGCCGAAAGCTATGGCTGCAAAGCCTGGCGGGTCAACGGCGAGTCTGAGCTGCTTGCTGCCCTGGAAGCCTCCCGCCGGGAGCCGGGACCGACGCTGCTGGATATCAAAGTGCTGCCTAAAACCATGACGCACGATTACGAAGCCTGGTGGCGTACCGGAGATGCCCAGGTTTCGCGCTCGAGCGCCGTGACCGATGCCGCGGAACAAACCGCTGGTAAGCTCAAAAAAGCCCGTCAGTACTAGTCCTTTAGCATTCCGCCAGACCATTTGGCGGAATGTTCATTTCATTTTCACTTCATCTGTGTTCTTTGTCGATCTATGAACGCGCTCCCTCTCTCAAATCCCTTCTCTGTGCAGGCGTTAATTCACCCGTTGTTGTGATTTTGCTAGCAAAATGAAGTCGATAAATCATCAAAATGTTAACCTCTGCGCAAAAATGAAACTTTCACTCTGCATTAAAATGAAATAAATGTTTTATTTAAGGCGTCGTTATTCAGCTGCACGTGAAGGCCGGCCTGCCCGGCTCATGACCCTACTGCAACACCACTTTCGGGAGCCGCCATGTTTAACATTGCTTTACTAGGAGCAGGCCGTATCGGCCAGATCCACGCCGCCAATATTGCTGCCCATCCGCATTCCACCCTCTGGTCCGTTGTCGACCCTAATGCAGAAAACGCCGCGCGCATTGCCGAAAAATACCAGGCTCGCCAGCAAAGCGTTGAACAGGCGATGAGTGACCCGGAGGTGCATGCCGTGCTGATCGCCTCGGCGACCGATACCCATGCGGACCTGATTGAGCTTGCCGCCAAACACGGCAAGGCTATTTTCTGTGAAAAGCCGGTACACCTGGATCTGGCTCGCGTGCGTGACTGCCTGAAAGTCGTTAAAGAGCGTGATGTTCCGCTGTTCATTGGCTTTAACCGCCGCTTCGATCCGCAGTTCCGTAAAGTGAAAAACGAAGTGCTGCAGGGGCGCATCGGGACGCCGGAATCGCTGGTGATTATCTCTCGCGACCCGTCGCCACCGCCTGCTGAATATGTGCGTGTCTCCGGCGGGATGTTCCGCGACATGACCATTCATGACTTTGATATGGCTCGCTTCATCATGGGTGAAGAGCCCGTTTCGGTGTACGCCCAGGGCAGCAACCTGGTTGACCCGGCGATTGGCGCGGCGGGAGACATCGATACCGCGTTTATCGTCCTGAAATACGCTTCTGGCGCGCTGGCCACCATCGTTAACAGCCGTCGTTCGGCCTACGGATACGACCAGCGCCTCGAGCTACACGGTTCTAAGGGCCTGCTGACCGCCGGCAATATTCTGGAAAATCAGGTTCAGTTCTTCGGCGACGGCGGTCACAACAGCGCGTTGCCAGAACACTTCTTCCTCCAGCGCTACAAAGATGCCTACGCCGCCGAATGGCAGCACTTTGTTGCCGTCCTGCGCGGTGAGGCCAAACCCGAGTGCAGCGGCGATGACGGTGAACGCGCCCTGTACCTGGCCGACAAGGCGCTGGAGTCACTGCGTAGCCAGCGCGAAGTTGCTTTGTAACCTCCGAAGACCCTACACATAGAAGAGAGATAACAATGAAAAAGCTGATCCTCGCCGCCCTCATCGCCCTGACCACGGCTCCGGCGCTGGCCGAAAACGAACAGATTGTTTTTAGCACCCCAAACCTCGCTATGCCGTTTGAAGTGCATATGCAGCGCACCGCCGTGCAGGCCGCCAAAGAGATGGGCGTTAAGCTGCAGGTGCTCGACAGCCAGGGCAGCTCTCCTAAGCAGGCTGCCGACCTGGAAAACGCCATTACCCGTGGCGCGCAGGGATTTATCGTTTCGCCGAATGACGTTAACGCCGTGTCGAGCGCGGTAGGAGAAATTCAGGACGCTAATCTGCCGGTGGTCACGCTCGACCGCTCGGTAGCCAGCGAAAAGCCGGTGCTGCATTTCGGCGCCAACAACTACAAAGGCGGCCAGGCGGTGGCTGACTTTGTGAAAGCCAAATTCCCTGACGGCGCGGACATCGTGCTGCTGACCGGCCAGCCGGGTTCTTCCTCCAACATAGAGCGCACTAAAGGGATCCGTGATGGCCTGAAAGCCGGAGGCGATAAATACAAGATCGTCGCCGATCAGACCGGAAACTGGATGCGTTCTGAAGGTATGCGCATCGTTGAAAGCGTGCTGCCGTCGCTGCCGAAAAAACCTCAGGTCATTCTTTCTGCCAACGACGATATGGCGCTGGGAGCCATTGAAGCGCTGCAGGGGCAGGGCATGAAGCCGGGTGAAGTGCTGGTGACAGGCTTTGACGCCGTGCCGGAAGCGCTGGCCCGCGTGCGCGATGGCTGGCTGGCGGCAACCGCCGATCAACGTCCAGGTTTTGCGGTGAAGACGGCGATGAGCCAACTGGTGGCCAATATCCGTGAGAAGAAGGCGATCACCGGGGCAGATTACGCGCCAACGATGATAACCAAAGAAAACCTGGATCAAGCAGAGCGTATCGGCGAAGCCGGCAAGTAGATCTGACAGTGCCCGTCCCGATGCGGACGGGCGCAACAGAGGAGCAGTCTGATGTCGCAACCTTTACTGAAAGTGACCGACCTGGCGAAAAGTTTCTCCGGCGTGTGGGCGCTGAGCAGCGCTCAGCTCAGCGTCGGGCAGGGGGAAATTCACGCCCTGCTGGGGGAGAACGGCGCGGGAAAATCCACGCTGCTAAAGGCGCTGGCCGGAGCACAGCCGCAAACGCGCGGCGAGATCTGGTTTAACGGTGAAACGCTGCCCGTTGATGACTCGCCGGTGGAGCGCCAGAACAAAGGCATTATTACCATTTATCAAGAGTTTAACCTGCTGCCTAATATGACGGTGGCGGAAAACATGTTTCTTGGCCGTGAGCCGCGCCGCCGGAATCTTATCGTCGACAGCAAAGCGGTGAACCAGGAAGCGCAGGTCATTCTGGACTATTTACAGCTCAACGTAGCGCCGACGACCGCCGTTGCCCGCCTGAGCGTTGCCCAGCAGCAAATGGTGGAGATTGCCAGAGCGCTGACGCTGAATGCCCGATTGATCATTATGGATGAGCCTTCTGCCGCGTTGAGCGACAGCGAAGTCGAAAGCCTGCACCGCGTGGTGCGGGAGCTTAAAGGTCGCGGCGTTAGCATTATTTATGTCACCCATCGCCTGCACGAAGTCTTCCAGCTTTGCGACCGTTTCACCGTGTTCCAGGATGGCCGCTATACCGGTTCCGGCGACGTGGCGGGCACCAACGTGGAGCAAATTATTCGCCTGATGGTCGGTCGCGACGTGGTGTTTAACCGCCGCGATGCCAGCCTCACGCACCATGAAGACAAGCCCATTCGCCTGGCGGTGAAGGGGCTCAGCCGTGAAAAACCGCCGCTCGATCCTCACGGTATCGCATTAAAAGATATAAGTTTCCACGTGCATGCCGGTGAAGTGCTGGGCATCGCCGGGCTGGTAGGCGCCGGGCGCACCGAAGTCGCCCGCTGCCTGTTTGGCGCCGACAAATTCACCACCGGCATCTTCGAGCTGGACGGTAAACCCTATCAGCCGCAAAACCCGATGCATGCTCTGGAGCAGGGGATCGCGCTGGTGCCGGAGGATCGTAAAAAAGAGGGCGCGGTTCTTGGCCTGTCGATCCGCGACAACCTGTCTTTGTCCAGCCTCTCGTCGCTGCTGACCTGGCGCTATTTCGTTAGCCCACGTAAAGAGGACGCGCTGATCGAGTCCTATCGGCAGGCGCTGCAAATCAAAATGGTTAACGCCGAGCAGGAGGTGCGCAAGCTCTCCGGCGGTAATCAGCAAAAAGTGATCCTTGCGCGCTGTATGGCGCTTAATCCACGGGTGCTGATCGTTGATGAGCCGACCCGCGGCATTGATGTTGGCACCAAGTCTGAAGTGCACCAGGTACTGTTCGAGATGGCAAAGCGGGGCGTGGCGGTGATCGTTATCTCTTCCGATCTGCCGGAAATCCTCGCGGTGTCTGACCGGATAATCACCCTCAGCGAAGGGCGGGTGACCGGCGAACTGCACGGCGATGAAGCCAACGAAGAGCGGCTGATGACCCTGATGGCCATCAACCATAGCGCCTTAAGCGCCGCATAACGGGGGAGCCCATGACGCAGATGATTACCAAAAGCCAGACGCCGGCAAAAAGCGCTTCGCGCTTCGATCCGATCGCTTTCTTTGAGCGCTTCGGGGTGCTGATCTTCATGTTCCTGCTGCTGATTTTCTTCCAGTCGCAGAACAGTAACTTCCTGTCCGAACGTAATATTTTCAACATCCTGACCGAGGTTTCCATTTACGGGATCATTGCGGTGGGTATGACCTTTGTCATTCTTACGGCGGGTATCGATCTCTCGGTTGGTTCGATCCTTGCGGTCTGCGCAATGACCGCGGCTTATGTGATCAAGGGTGACAACTTTACTACCGTCGATCCCAACGCCTGGGGCGGTTTTAGCTGGCTGTTGGGGCTTGGGATCTGCCTGGCTATTGGCACGCTAATAGGCTTCCTGCACGGACTGGGCGTCACTCGCCTGCGCCTGCCGCCGTTCATCGTCACGCTGGGCGGGATGACTATCTGGCGCGGCCTGACGCTGGTGATTAACGATGGTGCGCCTATTGCCGGTTTCGATGCGGGCTACCGCTGGTGGGGACGCGGCGAAATGCTCGGCATCTCCATTCCTATCTGGATCTTCGCCATTGTCTCGATTCTGGGCTATCTGGCGCTGCATAAAACCCGCTGGGGACGCTTCGTCTATGCCATCGGCGGCAACCCCGAAGCGGCTCGTCTCGCCGGGGTCGACGTTAAGCGCGTGCTGGTCAGCGTGTATGTCGTTATCGGCTGCCTCGCAGGGCTGGCGGGCTTTGTGCTCAGCGCCCGCCTCGGCAGCGCCGAAGCGGTGGCGGGGATCTCCTTTGAGCTGCGGGTGATCGCCTCGGTGGTGATCGGCGGCACGTCCCTGATGGGCGGCTACGGGCGGATCAGCGGCACGATCATCGGCGCCATCATCATGGGGATCCTGATTAACGGCCTGGTGTTGATGAACGTCTCGGCCTATTACCAGCAGATCATTACCGGGCTGATTATCGTGCTGGCGGTGGCGTTTGATACCTACGCCAAGAACCGCCGTGGCGCGCTGTAAGGATTGCCCCTCACCCTAACCCTCTCCCCAGAGGGGAGAGGGGAAAAAAGAGGGGACACCATTACAGCTCTCCCCAGAGGGAAGAGGGGATAAGCGCGGGGATATTTTCAACGCTGCCTCTGTTTTCCCCTCTCCCTTTCAGGGAGAGGGCCGGGGTGAGGGTAAAGGACAGGTAACGACTTCAGGAACAACACATGAAAAAGGTCAGAATTGGTTTAATCGGCACCGGCTACATCGGCAAAGCGCACGCAATAGCCTACGCGCAGGCGCCGACGGTTTTTGATCTGCAGGGCGAACTGGTCCGTGAAATGGTGGCGGAAGTCACGCCTGAGCTGGCGGCCAAACGCGCTACGGCGTTTGGCTTTAATCGCTCCACCGGCGACTGGCGCGAGCTGGTAGCAGATCCAAACATCGATGTGGTGGACATCTGCTCCCCAAATCATCTGCATAAAGAGATGGCGCTGGAGGCGATTCGCCACGGCAAGCACGTCTATTCGGAGAAGCCGCTGGCGCTCAACGCCCGCGATGCCCGGCTGATGGTGGATGCCGCCGATCTGGCTGGCGTGAAGACATTGGTCGGCTTCAACTACATGAAGAACCCGACCGCGCAGCTGGCAAAGCAGATTATTGAACGCGGAGAGATTGGCGAAGTGATTCACTTCTACGGCACCCATAACGAAGACTATATGGCCGATCCGCTTTCGCCGATCCACTGGCACTGCTTCAAAGAAACCGCAGGGCTTGGCGCGCTGGGGGATCTGGCGGCGCACATCGTCAATATGGCGCAGTACCTGGTGGGCGACATTCGCGAAGTCTGCGGCGATTTGAAAATAGTGGTTCCGCAGCGCCCGGCTTCGGCGGGCAGTAGCGAAATGGTTGCCGTGGAAAACGAAGATCAGGCGCACGCGATGGTGCGTTTTGAAGGCGGTGCTCAGGGGGTGATCGAAACGTCACGCGTTGCCAGCGGCAGAAAAATGGGGCTGACCTGGACTATCACCGGCACGAAAGGCGCACTGAGCTTTACCCAGGAGCGAATGGCGGAGCTGAAGCTTTATCTGCAAAGCGATCCGGAAGGCCGCCAGGGGTTCCGTACGCTGCTGGTTGGCCCGGCCCATCCGGACTACGGCTCGTTCTGCATGGGGGCGGGACACGGCATCGGTTTTAACGATCAAAAAACGGTAGAGGTGCGCGATCTGATCGACGGCATTGCCGCTGATAAGCCGATGTGGCCGGATTTTGAAGAGGGCTGGAAGGTATCGCGCATTCTCGATGCTATCGCCCTGTCTCACCAGCAGGGGCGCTGGGTCAACGTATCTGACATTGTCTGAGGACGAAGCATGAAAGAAAAGCAGTTGGATCTGATTTGCATGGGGCGGGTCGCGGTAGATCTCTACAGCCAACAGATTGGCGCGCGGCTGGAAGATGCCAGCAGCTTCGCCCGCTATCTTGGCGGTTCGTCCGGCAATGTGGCCTACGGCACCGCACGCCAGGGGCTGAAATCTTCCATGCTGGCGCGCGTTGGCGACGAGCACATGGGGCGCTTTTTGCGTGAAGAGCTTAGCCAGGTCGGCTGTGATACCAGCTATTTAATCACCGATAAAGATCGGCTGACGGCGCTGGTGCTGCTGGGCATCAAAGATCGCGACACTTTTCCGCTGATTTTTTACCGCGACAACTGTGCCGATATGGCAATTACGGCGGATGATTTCAGCGAAGAGTACATTGCCTCCGCCCGCTGCCTGGCGATCACCGGCACACATCTTTCTAATCCGCGTACCCGTGAGGCGGTGCTGACAGCGCTGAACTATGCCCGCCGGAACGATGTGCGCACCGTGCTGGATATCGATTACCGCCCGGTGTTGTGGGGGCTGGCCTCTCTTGGCGACGGCGAGACGCGCTTTGTTGAAGCTGAGCAGGTGACAAAACAGCTGCAATCCGTTCTGCATCTTTTTGACGTCATCGTCGGCACCGAAGAGGAGTTTCATATTGCCGGGGGCTCAACCGACACGCTGGCGGCGTTGAAAAAAGTACGTCAGACGACGGATGCAGCGATGGTCTGTAAGCGCGGGGCGCAGGGCTGCTCGGTATTCCTCGGGCTGATTCCTGATTCGCTGGACGGCGGGATCAACGTCAGCGGCGTGCGTGTGGAAGTTCTCAACGTGCTGGGCGCAGGGGACGCGTTTATGTCCGGGCTGCTGCGCGGCTACCTTAATGATGAAGGCTGGGAGCAGGCCTGCCGCTATGCCAATGCCTGCGGCGCGCTGGTAGTTTCACGCCACGGCTGCGCTCCGGCGATGCCGAGCAAAATCGAACTGGATGACTATCTTTCGCGCGAGCACCTGGTGCCTCGCCCGGATCTCGACGCTCGTCTGAACCACCTGCACCGCGTCACCACTCGCCGCCGCCAGTGGCCGGAACTCTGCGTGATGGCTTTCGACCATCGTAGCCAACTGGAAGAGATGGCGCTCAAAAGCGGGGCGGATTTACGTCGTATTCCGGTTTTGAAACAGCTGATTTTGCAGGCCAGCCGTGATGCCGCTCAGCGTGCCGAACTGGAGGGCAAGGCCGGTCTGCTGTGCGACGGCACCTTCGGGCAAGACGCGCTGAATTCGATCACCGGTGAAGGCTGGTGGATTGGCCGTCCGATTGAACTGCCGGGCTCGCGTCCGCTGGAAATGGAGCACGGCAACATAGGCTCGCAGCTGATTAGCTGGCCGCAGGAACACATCGTTAAATGCCTGGTCTTTTTCCACCCGGAAGACGCCCATGCCCTGCGCCTCGAGCAGGAGCAGAAGATTGCGGAAGTGTACAGCGCCTGCTGCCAGTCGGGTCACGAGCTGCTACTGGAAGTTATCCTGCCGGCGAATATGCCGCGCAGCGACGAGCTTTATCTCAGAGCCGTTTCCCGCTTCTACAACCTTGGTATTTACCCTGACTGGTGGAAGCTTCCGCCGCTGACCAGCGCTGGCTGGGCCGCACTGAGCGAGCTGGTTGAGAAGCGCGATCCCCACTGCCGCGGCGTGGTGATCCTCGGGCTGGATGCCCCGGTCGACGTGCTGCGCGACGGTTTCAACGCGGCAGCCAATTACCCGATTGTGAAAGGCTTTGCGGTAGGGCGCACGCTGTTTGGCGAAGCCTCGCAGGCCTGGCTAAAACGCGATATCGACGATGCGCAGCTGGTGGCACGCATCCGTGACAATTACCTGCGGCTGATCGCCCTGTGGCGCGAGCGCGGCTAGCATAAACACTAAGGAGAGCATTATGACCGTGCATTTAGGCATTAACCCCCTGACCTGGACCAATGACGATTTGCCTTCTTTGGGCGCAGACACGCCGCTGGATACCTGCCTGAGCGAGGGCAAAGAGGCCGGGTTTGAAGGTTTTGAGCTGGGGAATAAATTCCCGCGAGAGGCCGGCGTGCTGGGGCCGATTCTCGACAAGCATGCGTTAAAGCTGGTTTCCGGCTGGTATTCCGGGCGGCTACTGGAACGTTCCGTGGAGGAGGAAATTGAAGCCGTGCAGCCGCATCTGACGTTGCTCCGCGAGCTGGGTGCGAAGGTGCTGGTCTTTGCCGAGGTAACTCATTGTATTCACGGTGAACAGCAAACCCCGGTGCATTTACGTCCTCGTTTCCCGGCAGAACGCTGGCAAGAGTACGGCGAGAAGCTCACCGCGTTTGCCCGGTATACGCAGCAGCAGGGCGTGCAAATTGCCTATCATCACCATATGGGCACGGTTATCGAGAGCGCAGACGACGTTAATAATTTGATGCTTCACACCGGGCAGGAAGTTGGGCTGTTGCTGGACACCGGGCACTTGACCTTTGCGGGAGCCGATCCTCTGGCCGTGGCCGAGCGCTGGATTTCACGCATTAATCATGTGCACTGCAAAGACGTGCGCGCTGGCGTGCTGGCTGACGTGAAAAACCGTAAAACCAGCTTCCTGGATGCGGTGCTAAGCGGCGTGTTTACCGTACCGGGCGACGGCTGTGTGAACTATCCGCCGATCATGACGCTGCTGAAAAAGCAGGGCTATCAGGGCTGGCTGGTTGTTGAAGCTGAGCAGGATCCTGCTGTGGCGCACCCGATGACCTACGCGCGGCTGGGCTACGCTAACCTGAGCCGCTTCGCTCGTGAAGCTGGGTTGATTTAAGGAGGGTAAATGGCTGAATTACTTTCCCGCTGGCAGCAGCCAGATGCGCAGGGGCAGACGCAGGACGTCACGCCGGAAAACGCGGGCTGGGACTACGTGGGATTTGCTGCTTACCAGCTTCAGGAAGGGCAGATTCTGGAGCTGCCTGCCGTGGAAGATGAGCGTTGCCTGGTGCTGGTCGCGGGGCGAGCTACGGTAGATACGCCGCTCGCCCGCTTCCCTGAAATCGGCGACCGCATGAGCCCGTTTGAACGCCGTAAACCCTGGGCCGTGTACGTGACTTCCGGCGAGCCGGTTAAGGTTCAGGCGCTTACCGCGCTCGAGCTGGCCGTTTGCTCCGCGCCTGGAAAAGGGACCTATGCCACTCGCCTTATCGCCCCGCAGGATATTGATGCCGAAGCGCGTGGCAAAGGCCACAACCAGCGCTATGTCCACAATATTCTGCCCGAGGATAAGCCCGCCGACAGCCTGCTGGTGGTGGAGGTATATACCAATGAGGGCTGCACCAGCTCGTACCCAAGCCACAAGCACGACGTCGATAATCCGCCTCATGAGACCTATCTCGAAGAGACCTATTATCACCGGCTCAACCCGCCGCAGGGCTTCTGCATGCAGCGCGTTTACACCGACGATCGCGCTCTGGATGAGTGTATGGCGGTGTACGACAAAGACGTGGTGAAAGTGCCGAAAGGCTACCACCCGGTGGCGACGATGGCCGGGTACGACAGTTACTACCTGAACGTAATGGCGGGGCCGGTACGAAAGTGGATGTTTACCTGGGAGAAAGATCACGCCTGGATCAACAGCAACGAGTACGGCGCTCAGCAGGAGTAGCTGACAATAGGCTAATCAAGGCTGCCCGATGAGGTGGCCTTTTCTTTGGGTAAAACCTTACCGAAATACGTTTTGTTTAAACGAAGCGCGACTGCACAAAACCGTGGGCAGAGGTGTATGATGACGCCTTCTCTGTCAGGTTAATTTTAACGTGCAGACGACAATCCGCGTGACCTTTGCCGCCTGCCTGATTTAGGTTGGAAACATGCATACAGGAACACCAGACCACGATTCGCCCTTCGGTACACTTCTGGGCTATGCGCCGGGTGGCGTAGCGATTTACTCTTCTAATTACGGCAGCCTCGACCCAAAAAATTACCCCGAAGAAGCCGAGTTTCGCAGCTACATCGGCAACGAATACATGGGCCACAAATGGCAGTGCGTTGAATTTGCTCGCCGTTTCCTCTTCCTCAATTACGGCTTTGTGTTCACCGATGTCCATATGGCGTGGGAAATATTTTCTCTGCGCTTTTTACGTCAGGTGGTGAACGACAATATTCTGCCGCTGCAGGCCTTTGCTAATGGCTCAAAACGGGCGCCTGAAGCGGGTGCGCTGCTTATCTGGCAGAAGGGCGGTGAGTTTCATGAAACAGGCCATGTCGCGGTGATCACTCAGCTTATCGGCAATAAAGTGCGCATCGCCGAGCAGAACGTGATTCATGCGCCGTTACCCGCCGGGCAACAATGGACGCGTGAGTTAACCCTGGTTGAGCATGATGGGAGCTACACGCTGCAGGATACCTTTACCGACACCTCAATCCTCGGCTGGATGATTCAGACTGAGGATACGGCCCACAGTGAGCCACAGCCAGAAATCGGCGGTGAAGCGTTAAAAATTGGCGGGGCTCGCCTGGCCAACAAGCGCCAGTTCGACGGCAAATGGCTGAATGAAAAAGATGAACTCCAGCGGGCCTATATACAGGCCAATGGCCACATTATTAATAAAGATCCCTGTCAGTATTTCACCATTACCGAAAGCGCCGAGCAGGAGCTGATTAAGGCCACCAACGAGCTGCATCTGATGTACCTGCATGCTACGGATAAAGTGCTGAAAGACGACAATTTGCTGGCACTTTTTGATATCCCCAAAATTCTCTGGCCTCGCCTGCGGCTTTCCTGGCAGTGGCGTCGCCACCAGATGGTCAGCGGCCGCATGGATTTTTGTATGGATGAACGCGGGCTGAAAGTGTACGAATACAACGCCGATTCTGCCTCCTGCCACACTGAGAGTGGGCTGATTCTTGAAGAGTGGGTTAAGACAGGTTACCGGGGCACCGGGCATAATCCGGCCGAAGGTCTGCTCGAGGAACTTACCGGCGCGTGGAAGCACAGCAGCGCCCGGCCGTTTGTCCACATCATGCAGGACAACGACTCGGAAGAGGATTATCACGCCTTATTCATGCAGCGGTCGCTGATGCAGGCCGGGTTCGACACCAAAATATTGCACGGCCTGGGCGAGCTAAGCTGGGACAGCGCCGGGCAGCTTATTGATAGCGATGGCAGGGCGGTGAACTGCGTCTGGAAGACCTGGGCGTGGGAAACGGCGATTGAGCAAATTCGCGAGGTCAGCGAAACCGAATATGCCGCCGTACCTATCCGTACCGGTCACCCTCAAAACGAGATCAGGCTGATCGACGTCTTGCTTCGCCCTGAAGTGCTGGTGTTTGAGCCGCTATGGACGGTGATTCCCGGTAACAAAGCCATTCTGCCGGTGCTCTGGCAGCTATTCCCGAATCACCGTTATCTGCTGGATACGGATTTTGAGGTGAACGAGTTGTTGGCAAAAACCGGCTATGCGGTGAAGCCTATTGCAGGCCGGTGCGGCAGTAACATCGACTTGATAAGCCACCACGATGAGCTGCTGGATAAAACCAGCGGCAAGTTTGTTGCCCGCAAGAATATCTATCAGCAGCTGTGGTGTCTGCCGAAAGTGGACGGCAAATACATCCAGGTTTGTACCTTTACGGTTGGCGGCAGCTACGGTGGCACCTGCCTGCGGGGGGATGATTCGCTGGTGATTAAAAAAGAGAGCGATATCGAACCTCTGATTGTGGTCAAAGACAAATAGATTATTTAAATGAACAATAGAGTCCCCTGTTATTGATGGGGGGCTCTTTATCTTTTTGATGTGTTTGTTATTTACTCTGGTGTGATGTGGTTTTTCGATGAAAAAAATACTGTCTGTTTTTATAGGATTTATTATCTCTGGTGCAGCATTGGCCGATCAATGTACTGGTGTTCTGATTCGGGACACACAGATTAGCACTGGGGAAGTCGTAGCGGGTGGTGTATCCAGATACCCACTTAACTATGCTGAAAGAGGCAATTTATTATCTGTCAGCATTAATGGCACTGATTTAAATTTTCAAACCACGCCTGTTTACAACGATAAGTGGAAGAAAAATGCCAAAATGCAGATGCGCACTGGATTAATTGATACCGGAGAGTTTGGTGCTGAGATAATAACGATCAAGGAAAGTAACAAGATGTCGGCTATTCAGCTGGCGATAAAAAACGGTGATAAAGAACGAATAATTAGTGGTTCAAGATGCGGCGAATACTAAAACGTCGGGAACGTTTTGAACAGCGCTTGCGCTGGCCCGTAGGGCGAGTATCAGGATGATACGAGTAATCGAACTTGTTCGATGAAGAGTCCAGACGCCAGAAAGCAAAAAACCAGCCCGTAGGCTGGTTTCTTTGAATAGTGCTGCCCGGACTCGGACTAACGCCGAAGGCGTTTGAACAGCGCTTGCGCTGGCCCGTAGGGCGAGTATCAGGATGATACGAGTAATCGGACTTGTTCGATGAAGAGTCCAGACGCCAGAAAGCAAAAAACCAGCCCGTAGGCTGGTTTCTTTGAATAGTGGTGCCCGGACTCGGAATCGAACCAAGGACACGGGGATTTTCAATCCCCTGCTCTACCGACTGAGCTATCCGGGCAACGGGGCGCATTAAACCGTAAACCCCGTTCCGCGTCAATGGCTTTGTTGTACAGCGCGGTGCGTTTGCATGATTTATGTGCGGGCTGTTACAGACTTCATATTGAACCCCCTGGCAGAAGGTGCCATGATTGCGCCAATTTTGTTATTCACTACGGGGCGCCTTGATGTTCACTCTCAATTCCCATGCATCTTTCGGGATGGCGCTCGTCCGTGCTGCTATTACCTTCCGAAGTCCCTTGCTCACCATGCGGTGAGGGCAATGTATGCTCGCTGCAGGACATCAGTAAAATCAGACTCCGTCTGGTTTTACTGATGTCTGGCGGTCGAAGTGGATTCACACCTAAGACCCTCAGAACGCCTTCACCGGGGAATTTTCCCTTTGCCGTGCCGGTTGGCACTCACTCATCCTTGCAGACGGGGATTTGTGCTTATGAAATCATTGAAAATTGCCGCCAGCCACGATGTGGCTGCATTACTCTCAACGCATCGCGAAGTGGTCACGCTTGACGATACAGACTTCACCGATGTGGCGGCAGTTGTCATTTCCGTTGCGGATAGCCGCAGCGGTATTCTGGCCTTGCTCAAGCGCACGGGTTTTAATTTACCGGTATTCATTTTCAGCGAGGCCGCCGTTGACGGCTTGCCTGCGGTAACCGGCGTGATAACCGGGAAAGCGCAGGATTATCTGGAGCTGGAAACCGCGGCCAGTGATTACGAGGAAGACCTGCTGCCGCCGTTCTTCAACACGCTGACTAAGTACGTGGCGATGGACAACAGCACTTTTGCCTGCCCAGGCCACCAGCACGGCGAGTTCTTCAAAAAGCATCCTGCAGGCCGCCAGTTTTATGATTTCTTCGGTGAGAACGTGTTTCGGGCCGATATGTGCAACGCAGACGTCAAACTTGGGGATTTGCTGATCCACGAAGGCTCTGCCAAGCACGCGCAGAAGTTTGCCGCGAAAGTTTTTCATGCTGACAAAACCTATTTCGTGCTTAACGGCACCTCCGCCGCCAACAAAGTGGTGACCAACGCGCTGCTGACGCGCGGTGACCTGGTCCTGTTTGACCGTAACAACCACAAATCTAACCATCACGGCGCACTTATCCAGGCCGGGGCGACGCCGGTTTATCTTGAGGCTTCCCGTAACCCATTCGGTTTTATCGGCGGCATTGACGCGCACTGTTTTGATGAGAAATACCTGCGGGAGCTGATTGCGGAAGTGGCACCTGAGCGTGCTCAGGAAGCAAGGCCGTTCCGCCTGGCGGTTATCCAACTGGGCACCTATGACGGTACGATTTATAACGCCCGGCAGGTGGTGGATAACATCGGCCATCTGTGCGATTACATCCTCTTCGACTCGGCATGGGTCGGCTACGAGCAGTTTATTCCGATGATGGCGGACTGTTCGCCGCTGCTGCTGGATCTGAACGAAAACGATCCGGGGATCTTTGTTACCCAGTCGGTTCACAAGCAGCAGGCCGGTTTCTCCCAGACTTCGCAGATCCATAAGAAAGACAACCATCTTCGGGGCCAGGCACGCTTCTGCCCGCACAAGCGGCTGAACAATGCTTTCATGCTCCATGCCTCAACCAGCCCGTTCTATCCGCTGTTTGCCGCGCTGGACATAAACGCCAAGATTCATGAGGGTGAAAGCGGTCGTCGCCTGTGGGCGGAATGCGTGGCAATGGGCATTGAGGCCCGCAAGGCGATTATCGCCAACTGTAAGATGATCAAACCGTTTATTCCGCCGGAGGTCGCAGGGCGCCCGTGGCAGGATCATCCCACGGAGAAGATCGCGCAGGAACGCCGCTTCTTCAGCTTTGAGCCGGGTGAAAGCTGGCACGGCTTTGAAGGCTACGCGAAGGACGAATATTTTGTCGATCCCTGCAAGCTGCTGTTAACCACGCCGGGTATTGATCCGCAAACCGGCAGCTATACCGGGTTCGGCGTGCCTGCGGCGATCCTCGCTAACTATCTTCGCGAAAACGGCATTGTGCCGGAGAAGTCGGATCTTAACTCGATCCTGTTCCTGCTTACCCCTGCGGAAAGCCACGATAAGCTGGCTCAGCTGGTGGCGATGCTGGCGCAGTTTGAACAGCACATCGAGGACGACACGCCGCTGGCGGACGTGCTGCCAACGATTTATCAGAAATACCCGGTGCGTTACAAAGGCTACACGCTGCGTCAGCTTTGCCAGGAGATGCACGACCTGTACGTGAGCTTTGAAGTTAAAGAGCTACAGAAGGCGATGTTCCGCAAGCAAAGCCTGCCCGCCGTGGCGGTGAACCCGCAGGACGCCAACATCGAGTTTATTCGTGGCAACGTGGAGCTGGTGCGTCTGAGTGAAGCCGAAGGGCGTATCGCGGCGGAAGGCGCGTTGCCTTACCCGCCTGGCGTGCTATGCGTGGTACCGGGTGAAGTTTGGGGCGGGGCGGCGCTGCGCTATTTCCTGGCGCTGGAAGAGGGCGTGAACATGCTGCCGGGCTTCTCGCCTGAGCTTCAGGGCGTGTATAGCGAGACGGATGCGGACGGTATTAAGCGGTTGTACGGTTATATGTTGAAGTAAGAGGGAATGGCCCCTCACCCCGGCCCTCTCCCCAGGGGGGCGAGGGAGCAAACAAGGGTGAGGGTATCCGTCTAAACTACCGCCGGCGGTAACTCTTCTGCGCGGTGTTCACCTTATACAGATAGTGACGAGACTCAGCGGAAGGGTGGCGCGTTGTCAGCGTCTGGTAGACGTCGCCCGGCCCCATGCTGTTAATCAGGCTGAATGCCTGAGTTTTGTCGTTGGAGAACACTCTCAGCACGCTGCCCGCGCCGCCGTTATAAGCGGTGATAACCGCATAGCGACGTGACGTTGGGTTATCAATCTGCCCCAGATAGCTGTTTTGCAGAATCGCCAGATAAGCCGTGCCGGTATCGATATTGCTTTCCGGATCGAACAGGAAGCTGCGGCTTGGTTTACCCCATTTCCCCTGAGCCTTGAACACGTCAACTCCGGCGCTGTGCTGCACAACCTGCATCAGGCCCAGCGCATCCGCGTGGCTTACCGCATACGGGTTAAAGCTCGATTCCGTCTGCATGATAGCCAGGATCAGTGACTCTTCTACGCCGTATTTCTTCGAGGCTTTACGCACCATGCCAAGGTACTTATGGGCACGCTTGTCGAGGTGGTTAGGCACAAGGTTGATGGTCACGCTATAGACTATTTTCAGCCCGGTACTGCGCTTTTGCAGGCGCGTTTGCAGTAGATAATCGGCAAACTTCGTGGCGCGCCCTTCCCAGCGGATCGGCTGGCCGGTGTTATCCACCACCTGTCCGTAAAGGAACGGTTCTTTGGAAATCTGGACGTCGTTGGCGTCAGAATAAAGATCGATCGAACCCGGATCGTCGCCCATCAGCAGGGTGGTAACGATCGCCTGGCGCAGGTGCGCGGCAGGATCGGTTCCCGCGATGGTCTCAACGGTGATGGTACCTTCGTCGAAGTTAATGTGGCTACGCGTCAGATATTGGTCGGTGTATTTGACGTAATCTTTCGGGCCTGCAATCAGTACCTCTTTCATCCCCCAGATATTTTCAATGTTGTTGGCAAATTGCCCCATTAAAATATCGAACCCGTTGGTGTCCTTGATAAACGCGTCGTTGTAGGCGTCGTCGTTTTTTTTGCTCGAACAGGAGATCAGCAACGGGGCCACAAGAGCCAGCGCGAGAAGTTTTTTCATCATTCCGTGTATGCGTGTTGTGTTTGCAAAAAGGTGCCGACGATTACTGTTTTTCTGGCGGGGTGAAGCCTTCGATATGGACTTCTTTCCCTTCAAACAGGAAATTGACCATCTCGTTTTCCAGCTCTTTTCGGTGCTCCGGGTTCATCATGCTCATCTTTCTTTCATTGATAAGCATGGTTTGCTTGGACTGCCACTGCGCCCATGCTTCTTTGGAGATTTCGTTGTAGATTCGCTTGCCCAGCTCGCCCGGGTACAGCTGGAAATCCTGGCCTTCAGCGTCGCGCTGCAGGTAAGTACAAAAAATCGTTCTGCTCATGATTATTCCTCTTCTTCGGCGCGAACGGGCGCTAAGGCAACCGGTTCGGCACGCAATTGTTGTAGCAGGCGCTCTACTGGAGCCGCCAGCCCGACGGATTGTGGCTGGCCTAAGTTATACCAGAGAGCGGGGCCTTCATCCATGCAGCCGCCCGTAGACGACACCGGAAGCCACATTGGCACAATATCCAAATGGAAATGGCTAAAGGTATGGCGGAAAGCCGTTAACTGCGTGAGATTATCGGCCGGAATTCCGCGCTGTTCCAGCCAGTTATGCAGTTCCTGTTCGTCAGAAAACTGTGGGAAGCAGAATAATCCGCCCCATAGTCCAACGGCCGGGCGCTGTGCCAGAAATACTTCATCGCCATGCTGCATCATCAGCATATAGCCGGTGCGTTCCGGTAGCGTCACTTTAGGCTTCTTGCCGGGATAATTAGCCCAGCTGTGATTAGCATAAGACACGCAGCCGTTGCTCAGCGGGCAAAGTTCGCACTTGGGTTTTGAGCGCGTGCAGACCATCGCGCCAAGATCCATCATCGCCTGATTAAACTGGCTTACACCTTGCGCCGGAGTGACTCGTTCGCTTATTTCCCAGAGGCGGTTTTCGACCTCTTTTTTACCCGGCCAGCCGGAAACGGCATAGCAACGCGCGAGCACGCGCTTAACGTTGCCGTCGAGAATAGGGAAGTGTTTGCCCAACGAAAGAGACAGAATCGCGCCTGCGGTTGAGCGTCCAACGCCCGGCAAATCCGCGACTTCTTCATACGTTTGTGGGAAAACGCCACCGTGTTTATCGGCAACCTGTTGCGCGGCTTTATGCAGATTACGGGCGCGGGCGTAGTAGCCCAGGCCGGTCCACAGATGCAGCACTTCATCCAGCGGCGCTTTTGCCAGATCGGTCACGGTGGGGAAGCGCGCCATAAAGCGCTCAAAATAAGGGATAACCGTCGCGACCTGGGTTTGTTGCAACATCACCTCAGAGAGCCATACTTTATAAGGCGTTTTCTCCTGCTGCCACGGCAGGGTTTTGCGCCCATACTTGTGGTACCAGTCGAGGACTTGTTGGGAGAATTGAGGAGCTTGCATCGTCAACGCGGGATATCCGGCAAAGGTGTAATAAAGGTGCCGATTCCAGCACAGAGGCGTAAAGCTGTAAACCGGAACTTTCTGCCACTTGCTTCTCATCCTTAACTTTGGATAATGCCCGTTTCCCGAACACTAAGCGAAGCGTTAAGAAAACCATGAAGAATGACGTCATTTCACCGGAATTTAATGAAGAAGGCCGTGTACTGCGCCGCATCCGCAGCTTTGTCCGTCGCCAGGGGCGTCTGACAAAAGGCCAGCAGCACGCGCTGGATAACTACTGGCCGGTGATGGGCGTTGAGTTCCAGGCCGAGCCTGCCGACTTTAGCGAGATTTTTGGCCGCGAAGCGCCGGTCACGCTGGAAATCGGTTTCGGTATGGGCACGTCGCTGGTGGCCATGGCGCAAACCAATCCGCAGCACAACTACCTCGGTATTGAAGTGCATTCACCGGGCGTGGGCGCCTGCCTGAGCACCGCGCATGAAGCCGGCGTGGAGAACCTCCGCGTGATGTGCCACGACGCGGTGGAAGTGCTGGAAAACATGATTCCTGACAATTCTTTGAACATGGTTCAGCTGTTTTTCCCTGATCCATGGCATAAAGCGCGTCATAATAAACGCCGTATCGTTCAGGTACCGTTTGCTGACCTTGTGAAGCGTAAGCTGAAGCTGGGCGGCGTGTTCCATATGGCAACCGACTGGGAACCTTATGCTGAACATATGCTCGAAGTGATGTCCTCTATCGAAGGGTATAAAAACCAGTCGGAGAGTCACGACTACGTACCGCGTCCGGACTCACGTCCAGTGACCAAATTTGAACAACGTGGCCATCGTCTTGGCCACGGCGTATGGGACTTAATGTTCGAGAGGGTGAAATAATGGCAAAGAATCGTAGCCGTCGTCTGCGTAAGAAAATGCACATCGAAGAGTTCCAGGAACTGGGGTTCTCGATTGCCTGGCGCTTCCCGGAGGGCACTTCCGAAGAGCAAATCGATAAAACCGTGGACGAGCTGATCGCTGAAGTGATTGCGCCGAACAAGCTGGCCTTTGACGGCAGTGGTTACCTGGTCTGGGAAGGTCTGGTGTGCATGGAAGAGATTGGCAAATGCACCGAAGAGCATCAGGCGCTGGTGCGCAAATGGTTAGAAGACCGCAAGCTCGAAGATGTTCGCATTAGCGATCTGTTCGACGTCTGGTGGGACTAAGCGTTAGCAAAAAACAGGCTGGTTAATTAACCAGCCTTTTTTTCAGGAGCTGATTTTTCAGGAGAGAATATGATCCGTAAGGTTCTTTTAGGCGCGCTGCTGGTCACCGCCGCTTCGGCGCACGCTGACTATCAGTGCAGCGTAAATCCACGCGATGACGTGGTCATTAGCCCGCAGTCCGTTCAGGTCGTGGGTGAGAACGGTAACCTGGTGATTGCGCCTGACGGCAGCGTCAAATACAACGGCGTTCAGAAGACGCTGAGCGCGGCACAGCGCCAGCAGGCGTTGAACTACCAAAAAGCTCTGCGCACGGATTTACCGTGGATTGATAACGGTGCCCGTTCTCGCGTAGAGAAAAGCCGCATAGCGCTGGACGGCATTATTGCGAAGCAGGTCGGAGAGAGCAGCAGCATGCGCAGCCGCCTGACCAAGCTGGATGCCCAGCTAAAAGAGCAGATGAACCGTATTATCGAGCGCCGCCAGGACGGGCTGACGTTCCACTATAAAGCCGTCGATCAGGTAAGGGCCGATGGCCAGCAGCTGGTGAACCAGGCGATGGGCGGCATTCTGCAGGACAGCATTAATGAAATGGGCGCGCAGGCGGTGCTGAAAGGCGGCGGCAACCCGCTGCAGAATGTGCTGGGTAACCTCGGCGGCCTGCAAACGGCGGTTCAGAACGAGTGGAATAATCAGGAAGCGGATTTTCAGAAGTTCGGTAAAGATGTGTGTGACCGCGTGATCACCCTTGAGCAGAGCCGCAAGGCGCTGGTGAGCGGGCTTAAGTAATCCAGAGGCCGGCTTTTTCCCGGCCGCTTCCTCCGATTTATTATTATTTTCTGTTCATTGGTTTCTGTATCTAATAATCGTGATTATTAGAGAGCGTTTATCTGGTTAATGGGCTGTAGTCACATTATTCATCTTCGATGCTGGGATAATGCGGCAAATTCACATAACTGGAGAATTAAAATGAAGTTTTTTGGAAAAATGGCGCTTCTCACAGTAGTTATGGGGTTCAGCGGTGCGGCCCTTGCTTTGCCTCATGTCACTATTTTGGCAACCGGCGGCACTATTGCCGGAGGCGGTGATTCGGCAACGAAATCTAATTACACCGCCGGTAAAGTCGGCGTAGAGAATTTGGTTAACGCGGTACCGCAGCTAAAAGATCTGGCGGTGGTGAAGGGCGAGCAGGTCGTTAATATCGGTTCGCAGGATATGAACGATCGGGTCTGGCTGACGCTGGCGAAGAAAATTAACGCCGACTGCGATAAAACCGATGGGTTTGTTATTACCCACGGCACGGACACGATGGAGGAAACCGCCTATTTCCTCGATCTCACGGTGAAATGTAATAAGCCGGTGGTTCTGGTAGGCGCGATGCGTCCGTCGACCTCGATGAGCGCCGATGGCCCATTTAACCTCTATAACGCGGTGGTCGCGGCCGTTGACCCGCAGTCTGCCAACCGTGGGGTGATGGTGGTAATGAATGATACCGTGCTGGATGGGCGTGACGTCACCAAAACCAGTACTACGGATGTTGCGACGTTCAAGTCCGTCAACTTTGGCCCGCTGGGCTATATCCATAATGGCAAAATTGACTATCAACGCACCCCGGCGCGTAAGCACACAACGTCCACGCCGTTTGACGTGTCGACGCTGAGCGAGCTGCCGAAGGTGGGTATTATCTATAACTATGCTAATGCCTCTGACCTGCCGGTGAAAGCGCTGGTGGACGCCGGCTATGAAGGGATCGTTAGCGCCGGTGTGGGCAACGGTAACCTGTATAAGACCGTGTTCGATACTCTTGCGACCGCCGCGCACGAGGGGACCGTTGTGGTTCGCTCATCGCGCGTGCCGACAGGTTACACCACCCGTGATGCGGAAGTGGATGATGGGAAGTATGGTTTTGTCGCCTCTGGTTCGCTGAACCCGCAAAAAGCCCGCGTGCTGTTGCAGCTGGCGCTGACTAAAACCAAAGATCCGAAGCAAATTCAGGAAATGTTTAACCAGTACTGATCCGTACGCCCGCCCTGGCCGTCCAGCCAGGGCATCACAGGAAGAGGTTACCCGGCAAGGAACAGTTCAAGCAGGGAGTTTAAAAACAGCTTCCCGTGCTCGGTTATCTGCCAGTACTCATCCGTTTCAGTCATATAGTTTTTCGCCATCGCCTCATCCAGCTGCGGGCGAATGGTTGCTTCATCTAAACCGGTATAGAGCTTGAACTCGCTGCGTGGCGCGGCTTCCAGCAGGCGGAAGCGGTTCATAAAGAACTCGAACGGCTTATCAGCCTGTTCTACGTCATGCTGGCGGTCGAGATATTTTCCTTCCATGTAGCCGCGCGGGTGACGCGTTTTCGCCGTGCGAGTAATACGCCCATCCGGGAAGGTGACTTTACCGTGCGCGCCGCAGCCAATGCCAAGATAGTCGCCAAAGCGCCAGTAGTTCAGGTTGTGCTGACACTGGTAGCCCGGCTTCGCATAGGCGGAGGTTTCATATTGCTGGTACCCTGCGGCGGTGAGCAGCTTGTCGCCCTGCTCGAAGATATCCCACAGCGCGTCGTCATCCGGTAGCTTCGGCGGGCGTGAAGCAAACAGCGTATTTGGCTCGATGGTCAGCTGATACCAGGAAAGATGCGGTGGGTTCAGTTCAATGGCCTGGCGCAGGTCGTCCAGCGCCTCTTCAATCGACTGGTCAGGCAGGCCGTGCATCAGGTCAAGGTTAAAGCTACGCAGGCCCAGGCCGCTTGCCAGATTAGCCGCACGTTTGGCCTCGCCCGCATCATGAATACGGCCCAGGCGTTTTAGCTTAGGTTCGCTAAAGCTCTGCACGCCGATAGAAATGCGGTTCACGCCCGCTTTTTGGTAGCCAACAAAGCGGTCGGCTTCAACCGTACCGGGGTTGGCTTCCATCGTGATTTCTGCGTCATCTGCCAGCTTTATGCGCGAGCGCACGCCGTCCAGCAGCGTTTGCATGGCTTCGCTGGACAGCAGGCTTGGGGTGCCGCCCCCGATGAAAATAGTCTTTACCTCACGCCCTTGAGCCAACGGCACGTCGCGGTCGAGATCGCGCAGTAAATGGCTCACGTATTCGTCGTGCGGCACGTCGCCTTTCAGCGCGTGGGAGTTGAAGTCACAGTATGGGCACTTCTGTACGCACCAGGGGATGTGAATGTAGAGACTCAGAGGTGGCAAATTAGCCATTACGCATTGCTTCCAGTAACAGTTTCAGCGCTTGCCCACGATGGGAAATGGCGCTCTTTTCATCGCGGGTCAGCTCGGCCGCGGTTTTCCCCTCGGACGGAACATAGAAAATAGGATCGTAGCCAAAGCCACCTTGCCCGGCAGGTGCGTGGGTAATCACTCCCGGCCAGCTGCCGTGGAACACCAGCGGCGTTGGGTCTTCCGCGTGACGCATATAGACCAGCACGCAGTGGAACTGAGCCTGGCGTTTATCGTCCGGCACATCTTTCAGCGCTTCCAGAAGTTTTTCGAGATTCTGCTGGTCGCTGGCATCTTCGCCCGCATAGCGCGCGGAATAGATACCCGGAGCCCCGCCCAGAGCATCCACCGCAAGGCCAGAGTCGTCGGCCAGCGCCGGAAGCCCGGTTACTTTAGCCGCATGGCGGGCCTTGAGAATGGCGTTCTCTATAAAGGTCAGGCCGGTCTCTTCTACCGACTCCACGTTCAGTTCAGTTTGCGCGACCACATCGAGGCCGAAATCCGCCAGTAAATCGGCGAGTTCACGCACTTTACCGGCGTTACCGGTAGCTAATACGACTTTTTGCATAGCCAGTCCTGTCGTTATTCGAGGGTTTCAATCAATGCCGCGACTTCCGTCGGGATTTGCTGCGGGCCGATAATTTTAACTTGTTTATGGCGGCCAAGGTCGCCTTTCTCAATCACCACCTGGCTTTTCGCGACCCGGAACTGTTTGGCCAGGTATTTTACCAGGTGAGCGTTGGCCTGCCCGTCGACCGGCGGCGCGGTGATGGCGACTTTTAGCTCGTCGCCATGCACACCGACCAGGCTGTCGCGGCTGGCTTTGGGCTGAATATACAGCCGCAAAACCAGCCCGTCAGGCAGTTGAGTGACAGCACTCAAATGGCGTACCAGAGGCCAGGGAACAGATCCATACCGAGATAGTTCAGCGCATAAAGGATCAGAATCACCACCATAGCGGAGAAATCAAGCCCGCCCATGGCCGGTAAAATGCGGCGAATCGGCGCCATCATTGGCTCGGTCATTTGCATCAGTACATATTCAATCGGGCTACGGCCCTGGCTTATCCAGCTCATCAGCGAGCGGATAATGATCACCCAGAACACCATCGTACCGGCTGATTTCAATAGCGACAGGACGCCAATGACTAAATTGAACGGATCGAGCGACAGCCCGCCGGACTGAATCAACAGCAAAATAGGAAACTTCAGCGTGGTGAGGATAAATGCCACCAGCAGGGATGAAGTATCAATCGGCCCAATGGACGGGAGCACGCGGCGAAGCGGCCCGACGACAGGCTGGGTGACCTTGACAATGAACTGGGCAAAAGGGTTATAGAAATCACAGCGTGCCCACTGCATCCAGATACGGATAAGCAGCACCATTACGTACAGCTCAATCAGGGTTTTGACCAGGAAAGTCAACGTTAGCATGGTTTTCCTCAAAAATGATGGTGATTAACGAGCGGAATAATCCCGCGCGCCGAAAATAGCGGTTCCAATGCGCACCATGGTGCTGCCTGCGGCAATCGCGGCTTCCATGTCATCGGTCATGCCCAAAGATAACGTATCGACCGTTGCATAACGGTCTTTGAGTGCATGGCAGGCTTCTGCCATTTTGCGGCAAACGGCAAGCTGGCGCTCGTAGTCCGGTTCCGGCGCAGGAATGGCCATTAATCCCCGCAGCGTCAATCCCGGTAAGGCCACCACTTCCGCAGCCAACTGCTCCAGCTCGGTTAACGCGATGCCGGATTTACTGTTTTCGTCGCTGATATTAATTTGAATCAGCACGTTCAGCGGCGGCAGCGTTGACGGGCGCTGCTCGCTTAATCGGCTGGCAATACGTAGTCTGTCGACGGTATGGCACCAGTCAAAATTCTCCGCCACCAGGCGACTTTTGTTCGACTGCAGCGGCCCGATAAAGTGCCATTCCAACCCTTCCACGCCCTGTTCAGCGAAGTGGTGAATCTTATCCACGCCTTCCTGCACATAGTTTTCGCCAAAGGCACGTTGCCCCGCGGCGACCGCTTCTGCGATGGCGCTCGCAGGTTTAGTTTTGCTGACTGCAAGCAGTGTAACTTCTTCAGGGCTTCTGCCGCAGCGTGCAGCGGCGGCTGATATTTTCCCGTGAACCTGTGCCAGATTGTGCGCTATCTCATTCATGATCGTTGGAAGTGATATGGATATCGAAGAAATTGTGGCCCTTAGTGTAAAGCATAATGTCTCCGATCTACACCTGTGCGCACGTCAACCGGCGCGTTGGCGAAAGCGCGGCAGGCTGGAGCTGTGCCCGGAGGCCGCACCGGAGGTTGAAGAGGTTTTGGGTGCCTGGCTTAATGAAGAGCAGACGTCACAGCTCAAACGTGCCGGGCAGCTGGATTTTTCTCTCACGCTTGAGAGCGGCGTCAGGCTAAGGGGAAATGCTTTTTTACACCAGGAAGGGCACTCGTTGGCGCTGAGATTGCTGGCATCATCCTGCCTGACGCTGAAGGCATTGAAAACGCCGGCTCACATTAACGAACTTTTGCGTGAAAGCGAGGGGTTGATACTGGTTACCGGGGCCACCGGTAGCGGGAAATCTACAACGCTTGCAGCGATGATCCAGCATCTCAACCAGCATCTTGATGGCCACGTGCTGACGCTGGAAGACCCCATTGAATTTATTCATTCCTCCGGCCGCTGCCTGATTCAGCAGCGTGAGCCAGGTCGGCATTGTGAAAGCTATGCCTCGGCTTTAAAAGCCGCTCTGAGGGAGGACCCCGATGTCATTCTGCTGGGGGAGCTGCGTGATAGCGAAACGATAGGCCTCGCGCTGACCGCCGCAGAGACCGGGCATTTAGTGCTGGCGACGTTGCATACGCGTGGCGCTGCACAGGCCGTAGAGCGGCTGGTGGATGTATTCCCCGCCCAGGAGAAAAACCTGATTCGCACCCAGCTTGCAGGTAGCCTTAAAGCGGTGCTGGCGCAGAAGCTGGTACCGTCGCGTGACGGTGGTCGGGTGGCGCTTTACGAACTGCTGGTTAACACCTCAGCGGTGGCAAACCTGATTCGTGAAGGGAAAACGCATCAACTGCCTGGTGTGTTACAAACCGGTCAGCAGCAAGGTATGCAAAGTTTTGCTCAAAGCGAGGCACAGCGGCTGCGTGAGGGCAGCATTGGCGAGGGCGACCTGGCAGTCAGTGAGCCATGGGAGGTGCCGCTTTGAACGCTTTTGTTGCTTCTGTGTGTATTGGTGTGTATATTCCTTATCAGCCAGGGAGATCATGATGACCTCAGCCGAGCTAATTAAGGAATTGAGGGCTGCAGGGTGTGAATCCGTCAGACGTTCCGGGGGGAGTCACTGGATCTGGTGGTCGCCTGAAACCGGAAAAACTTTCCCCATTCCGCATCCCAAAAAGGATTTGCCCATCGGTACCGTCAAATCCATACGCAAAATGGCAGGGATTTAGCCTGCACAGCCGGAGGTTAAAGATGTTTTTTTCTGTTGGTGTAGAGTTACCGGCAACTGAAAACGAAGCGTTTGGCCTGGTCGTCCCCGCGCTATGCAACGATGACTTTGGCTGCGTATCCGCGGCGGATAGCCAGGCTGATATCGCACCGATGGTGCAGGACGCGGTGCTGTCGATTGTCGATTTAATGGTAGAAAGCGGAAAAGATATTACGCAGCTTCGTGATGCAGGGCCTTTTGCTTATGCCGCCGACCCGGAGTACGCCTACTGTCAGCAATGGCTGCTGGTTGATGTAGATTTATCAGCGCTGGAAGGAAAACAGCAGCGGTTAAATATCACGCTGCCGGACGCGCTGCTGCGCCGTATTGATTCCCGTGTAAAGCAGCCTTCATCAGGCTACCGGGACCGCAGCCATTTTCTGGCGATTGCCGCGAGGCATGAGCTGCTGAACGCAGGAAGCGAAGCACCCAACAGCTAATCCCTTCACGGGTGATATTCGAACCAGCTCTCGAGGATGATAACGGCCGAAGCGGAGTCAATGCTGCCTTTGTTCAGGGCGCGGAAGCCACCGTGTTCGAACAGCCCTGCGCGGGCTTCGACGGTGCTCAGGCGCTCGTCCTGCAGAGAGACCTTCACCCCAAAGCGGCCATGCAGGCGGTTGGCGAACTTGCGGGCGCGTGCCGTCAGAGGTTGCTCGGTGCCGTCCATATTCAGCGGTAAACCAACCACCACTTCTTCCGGCTGCCACTCTTTCAGGATTTTTTCTACCGCGTTCCAGTCCGGGGTACCGTCCTGCGCTTTAAGCGCGGTTAAAGGCCGGGCTGTGCCGGTAATTCGCTGGCCGATAGCGACACCGATGCTTTTGGTCCCGAAGTCAAAGGCCATTAAGGTTCCGCTGCTCATCAGGCGTGCCCCGCTTCGCTTGGCATAGTGTGGATGTCGATGCCTATCAGGCGGGCGGCTTCGCGCCAGCGGTCTGCAATCGGCGTATGGAACAGGATCTCAGGAGAGGCAGGCGCCGTCAGCCATGAGTTTTCCATGATTTCTTGCTCAAGCTGGCCCTTTTCCCAGGAGGAGTAACCTAGGGCAACAATCACCTCTTTCGGCTGCTTTTCGGTGCCTAAAGTTTCCAGCACGTCCCGCGAGGTGGTGATCACCGTGTCGTCGGAAATGCGGATGCTCGAACCGAAGTTGCCCGGCGGCGAGTGCAGGATGAAGCCGCGGTCTTCCGCCAGAGGGCCGCCGATGAAAACGGGCTTATCCAGGCGAATCGCGGTATCACGCGGTTCTGGTTCAATTTTTAGCTTTTCGAGAACGCCATCAACCTGCAGATTTTCCAGCGGTTTATTGATGATAATCCCCATCGCGCCTTCATCGTTGTATTCGCAAATATAGACTACAGAGCGCTTAAATAAGGGGTCCTGAAGAGCCGGCATGGCAATAAGAAAGTGATGCTGTAAATTCATTGTCAGAGGTTCTGATCCCGGTTGATAAAAGCGGCAGTGGCTGCGCGAAGAGTGGCCAGCTTACCACTAATGAAGGAAGAGCGGCTACCCGGCCTGTATCGCGCCTTTGAAGGAATGGGCGGGTAACCGTTACCCGCCCGGATGCGCTTAGTGTGCGAGGCGTTTTTCGATGGCATCGAACAGCATGCCGGTAATCGACACAGGGAATTCGGCTTCGATTTCACGGATGCAGGTTGGGCTGGTGACGTTAATCTCAGTCAGGCGATCGCCGATGATATCCAGGCCAACAAAAATCAGGCCTTTAGCCTTAAGCGTTGGCCCAACGCGGCGGGCAATTTCCCAGTCGCTTTCGGTCAGTGGACGAGGTTCACCACGGCCACCGGCCGCCAGGTTGCCGCGAGTCTCGCCGCCCTGCGGAATACGTGCCAGGCAGTAAGGCACCGGCTCACCATCTACCACCAGCACGCGCTTGTCGCCGTCTTTAATGGCCGGCAGGTAGTTCTGCGCCATGCAGTAGCGGGTGCCCAGTTCGGTAAGGGTTTCTGCGATAACGCCGATGTTTGGGTCATCCTGCTTCACGCGGAAGATAGACGCGCCGCCCATGCCGTCCAGCGGTTTCATAATGATATCGCCGTGCTGCTGCCAGAAGGCTTTCAACTGCGCTTTGTTGCGGGTCACCAGCGTTTCCGGCGTCAGGTCGGCAAACCATGCGGTGAACAGCTTTTCGTTACAGTCGCGCAGGCTTTGCGGCTTGTTAACGATCAGCGTGCCTTTCTCTTCTGCGCGCTCAAGAATGTAGGTCGCGTAGATAAATTCGGTGTCGAACGGCGGGTCTTTTCGCATCAGTACGACGTTCAGGTCTGCCAGGGCGATATCCTGCTCGGAGCCAAACTCATACCACTTATCGTAATTCTGCTCGACGCTGAGCAGGCGAGTGCGTGCGCGTGCCTCGCCGTTGTTCAGATACAAATCGGCCATTTCCATGTAGTGCAGTTCGTAACCACGACGCTGCGCTTCCAGCAACATGGCAAAGCTGGAGTCTTTTTTGATGTTGATGTGTGCGATGGGGTCCATCACGATGCCGAGCTTGATCATTGTTGTTCTCCTTTAGCCCAGATCGCCAAAGCGCACCTGCAGTGCGGTAATGGCGGTGAGCGCGGTGGTCTCAGTACGCAGAACGCGCGGTCCCAACAGAATATCAGTAAATTGGTGTTCAGCGGTCATGGCGATCTCATCCGCCGTCAGGCCCCCTTCCGGGCCAATCAGCAGGCGCACGCGCTCGACCGGCTGCGGTAAGGTGTTGATGCTGGCGCTGGCGCGAGGGTGTAGATTAAGTTTTAGAGCTGCATCCTGCTCGGCGCACCAGGCTTCCAGCTCCATCGCCGGGCGAACTTCTGGCACCCGGTTACGGCCGCATTGTTCGCAGGCGGCGACGGCAATCTTCTGCCACTGCTGGAGCTTTTTGCTCAGCCTTTCAGCGTCCAGTTTTACCCCGCAGCGTTCGGAAAACAATGGGGTGATAACGTTCACGCCCAGCTCCACGGCCTTTTGAATGGTAAATTCCATTTTTTCGCCGCGTGACATGACCTGGCCGAGATGCAGCCAGAGAGGTGATTCACGATCGTCCTGGCTGGCTGCCAGCACTTTTACGCGCACGCTTTTTTTATCCGCCTGCACAATTTCCGCGTCGAACACCTGATTGCTGCCGTCGAACAGCTGAATGGCCTGGCCTGCGCCCATACGCAGCACCCGTCCTACGTGGTTTGCCGCATCTTCGCTCAGAAGTACGTCCTGGCCAACGGAGAGATTTTCAGGGTGGTGAATGCGGGGTATACGCATGAAATAGTTTCCGATTAGTTGCGCTGCAGGACTTGACCCTCATCCTGACCTTCTCCCAAAAGGGAGAAGGGATTTTTCAGCCCCGGCCTTTGTTGGCGAAAGGGCGATATTTCGTCACAGCAAATAAAGAATTGCCGCTAGTGTAGGTTAGCTGTTTCGCGCCTTGCAAGCCCGTAGCACATATGGGTTATGGTTGCCCTGGACTCTCGCAATACGTTCATCCCGCTCGCACTCCCAGTCGTTGACCGGATAGCGCTTGTCCCAGACCTGGAAAAGCTGGGTTTGCTGGCGTGAAAGCGAAAGCTGGTACTGGTCGCGCATGTAGAAATAGGTACGGGCAATTGCGCCTCGCGCACGCTCCGGCGGTTCGGCCACTTTATCTTTGAAATCAACCTTCATTGCGCACTGGCCATATTGCCCTTCACCGCCGTTCCACTGGCTGTACATGAAGTTATTTCTGTCGGCGTTAACCTCGCCGACGGCAGGCTGCAGGTTATGCATATCGCTTTCGATTTTGCGGTAAACGGGGTCTTTGGCGCAGTTTTTACGCCCGCCGTCCTGCCAGCATTGCAGCAGGTGGCCGAACTGCCAGGCTGGCATGACGTGTTCCCACTCAATGCGGGTAGCCCGGTTCTCGTTTTTCCGCACTTTATAGCCACAGGACTCAAGGTCCGGGATGCCCTTTTTGCCCTGCCAGCTGATCTTGCAGCCGCAGTAGAAGTCGCCCGGGACATCGGCATTGATTTTTACGCCTGCGGTTTTGGCCTGGGCGAAGCTGTTGATGCCGGAGCTAAATGCGGGAAGCGAGCTGAGAGCTGCAACGAATGCAACAGCCCAAGAAATTTTGCGAGACATTTCTAGAATCCTTACTAAAACGTGCCCGCACCCTAACTGATCGGATATCCAGTTTCAATCGGCGATGGTGTAAAAATTCCAGAAATAAATGATTAATTACATGGGGTTGTAACGTCGGGTTTTAATAGCTGCCCGCAATGAGTGCAGCGGTATTCTGCTTCACCGCGCAGAACCCGATTGTGGCGGCGCACGGTGAGCTGATGCTGCTGGCAGGGGCAGCGGTAGGGGAAGGTATTTTTGCGTACCGAATCTACTTCAAACCGATGGGTGCGGCGAGCGGGCACGCCAAGCACGGTTTCCATCATCCATTTCCACTCTCTGCCGTGAGGAGCTACGCGGCCAAAATGCTTCCAGACCAGCAGGTGAGCCAGCTCATGGGGGACGACTTCGTCCACAAAAGCCTGCTGATTTTCCATCAGTAGCACCGGATTGAGGCGAATTTCGTAGCTTTCCAGCCAGGCGGTTCCGGCAGCGGTGCCGCGCTGCTGATAGACCATTTTGGGCTCAGGATAATGCGTGCCTAAATGTGAGTTGGCCTGCTGAAGCTTTTCACGCAGGCAGCGCATCACGGCTTGCTGGATGGCGATAGGGAGTCGAGGGGCTTTCATAACGGCAGAGAATAATGGGGCCGGAAGCGCGGTGCAAGCCCCTCCCGTCACCGGGAGGGACCGTTAGAGCTTAGTCGTGCGCGCCGATTTCGCGTAATTTACGGCCTTTCATCAGGTTACGTTCGATGTGTTCCAGCGAGACGTGTTTTGTCTCAGGAATAAGCCACAGCGTCAGGACGATGAAGAACAGGTTCAGCGCCGCATAAACCCAGAAGGTGTTGGCGTTGCCCAGCGTGTTCAGCATGGTCAGGAAGGTGGCGCCAACGATCATATTGGCAATCCAGTTGGTGGCGGTGGAGCAGGTGATACCGAAATCACGCCCTTTGAGCGGCTGGATTTCAGAACACAGCACCCAAATCAGCGGGCCTGCGCTCATGGCGAAGCCAACGATGAACATCAGCAGCATGGCAATCGCGAAGTACTGCGCGCCCTGAGAGTGGATACCGATGTGCAGCATGGTGCCCAGCACGCCCATCCCAACGGCCATGACCATGAAGCCAAGCACCAGCGTAGGCTTACGTCCCCAGCGATCCACCAGGCCGATGGCGATGAAGGTCGCCAGCACGTTAATCAGGCCGACGATCACGGTACCCCACATTTGCTGCGTGGTGTTGGCAAATCCGGCAATTTCGAAGATTTTCGGTGCGTAGTACATGATGACGTTCATGCCGGTGAACTGCTGCATAACCTGCAGCAGTACGCCAAGAAAGACCGCGCGACGGAAGTTAGAGTTGTCCTTAAACAGCGACCAGCCGCTCTGTTTTACCTTCAGGCTTTCGCGGATCTCTTCCAGCTCACGTTTCGCTTCTGCGCTGGTATCACGCAGGCGCAGCAGAACGCGCTCAGCATCGTGGAAACGGCGCTTGGCGGCAAACCAGCGCGGGCTGTCCGGCAGGAAAAATACGCCAACCAGCAGCAGCAGGGCAGGCAGGGTAATAACCCCAAGCATCCAGCGCCAGGATTCGGTGTAGCTGAAGGCGGTATCAGAGAGATAAGCGCCCAGAATACCGATGGTTATCATGAGCTGGTACATGGAGATCATGCTGCCGCGAATCTTCTCCGGCGCAATCTCTGACAGGTACAGCGGCGCGGTGTAGGAAGCTACGCCGACGGCAAGGCCCAGCAGGACGCGGGAAACAATCAACACTTCAACGTTAGGCGCAAAGGCCGAGCAAAGGGAGCCGAGCACAAACAGCACGGCGCCGATCATCAGGCTGTATTTTCGGCCCAGCTTGAAGGAGAGCCAGCCGCTGCCGATGGCCCCGACGGCGGCACCGAACATCATTGAGCTCACCACCCATTCCTGGGTGTGGGAAGTGATGGCGAAGTCTTTAGCGATAAAAGGCAGCGCACCGGCAATTACGCCGATATCCAGGCCAAACAGCAGGCCGGCGAGTGCGGCGAGGAAGCAGACGAAAAAGGTCATGCTTTTGTTTGAACGCCCGGATTTTTTATTGTCAGGCATAACGCCCTCCACGTGGGTTTTTCGGATTTGACGGCATTAAGGGTAGGTCAGCGAAGGGCAAAAGTGTGTGATGATAATCACAGCTATGTAATCGGTTACACTAACGGTGCAGATTAAAAAGAGACTTCATTATGATAAAACATGAGATTAATAGTGACTAAAGTCCACGCCGCGGGAAAAAATCAGCTTAATCTGAAGCGTTATGTAACAAATGATGTGTTTTAACTGAGGGATGATAAAAAGCGATAACAGAAGTCTTTATTTACGGATGTAATCGGTTTCACGATGACGGCGAACGGCTCGGGGAATAGGAAAAAAGAGGCGTGCTGGCGCAGCGGCAGAAAGCAAAAGGCCAGCATAAGCTGGCCTTTAAAGATGGAAGGCTGGAGAGTTATTTCAGGCCAGCAGCTTCGCGCAGCAGTGCTGCTTTGTCGGTTTTTTCCCAAGGGAAATGTTCGCGACCAAAGTGACCGTAAGCGGCGGTCTCTTTGTAAATCGGGTGCAGCAGATCCAGCATCTGGATCAGGCCGTATGGACGCAGGTCGAAGAACTCACGCACCAGCAGGGTCAGCTGCTCGGTAGAGATTTTCTCGGTACCGAAGGTTTCCACCATGATGGAAGTAGGTTCTGCCACGCCGATAGCGTAAGAAACCTGAATTTCACAGCGGTCGGCCAGGCCTGCAGCCACGATGTTTTTCGCAACATAACGCGCAGCGTAGGCGGCAGAACGGTCAACTTTAGACGGATCTTTACCGGAGAATGCGCCGCCACCGTGACGAGCCATGCCGCCGTAGGTATCAACGATGATTTTACGACCGGTCAGACCGCAGTCACCCATCGGGCCACCGATGACGAAACGGCCGGTTGGGTTGATGTGGTATTTGGTCGACGCGTTCAGCCACTCGCCCGGCAGAACAGGTTTGATGATCTCTTCCATCACCGCTTCCTGCAGGACTTTCAGCTCGACGTCTTCGGAATGCTGAGTAGACAGCACCACCGCATCGATACCGACGATTTTACCATCGTCATATTGGAAGGTGATCTGGCTTTTCGCATCCGGACGCAGCCAAGGCAGGGAGCCGTTTTTACGCACTTCAGCCTGACGCTGCACCAGACGGTGGGCGTAGGTGATTGGCGCTGGCATCAGCACGTCGGTTTCGTTAGTCGCGTAGCCAAACATCAGGCCCTGGTCGCCCGCGCCCTGCTCCAGCGGATCGGTACGGTCAACGCCCTGGTTGATGTCCGGGGATTGCTTACCAATCGCGCTCAGAACGGCACAGGAGTTGGCATCAAAGCCCATATCTGAATGCACATAGCCGATTTCACGCACGGTGTTGCGGGTGATTTCTTCGATATCAACCCACGCGCTGGTGGTGATTTCGCCGCCAACCAGAACCATGCCGGTTTTAACGTAGGTCTCACAGGCTACGCGTGCTTTCGGATCCTGCTCGAGGATAGCATCAAGGACGGCGTCGGAGATTTGGTCAGCGATTTTATCAGGATGCCCTTCAGATACAGACTCGGACGTAAAAAGGTGTTTAGCCATATTTTCTTCACCCTAAAAGGATTTGTTTAGTTCAGGCTGCTGCTCTACGCCGCAGGTGCGGTGAGATAGACCAACCTGGGAACTTATTGCCACAGATTGAAAAACAGGCAGTCTAACAGTTAATCAGTATAGATGGATTAACATCTGGACGGCTATTTTAGATTACACAATCGGCAGATAGCCAGAATTTTTTAGGGTAACGGCAATATGTGAGAAATCTTTAGTGGAAAGCATGGCTGACACTGCTGGCAATTTACGCATTTTTGTTTTGCTTTTTACCCCTGATATGGGTATAAAGCGGCGCGCGCGGCTTAATCAAAAGCACACAGTTTGTGTTGCCCACTTCCAGCCGGGTTGAGCAATTATTTAGAGCCTGTCAGCTACAGTGCTCGCAGCTTTGGCTTGTCGCATACATAGTCAACGTATGCGTGGAGGTGATACGAGTAATGAACCGCCGTCATTCAATTAATCTGGCACGCCGTCCTGGCGCGCATATGCTCCTCGCAGCCTGCATCTCATGTTTTCAAACTTGCCGATGTTTTACCCATCTCGGCGCTTCTCAGGATCCCCGGGCCGGTCTGTAATCCGCCGTGGTCACTGAACAAGGGCGCTCTTGTAATACAAGAGTTTTCTCGTGGTTTCGCCGTCCTGTCATACAGGGTTCGGATACGTGTTTTACAATGATATGAAAATGAAACCGGTCGCACAGCCTGGCTGTCAGCGTCTTGTGCTGTCAATACGCGCTGTTAATGGGTTGTTATTGCAGGATACCCCTGCGATAGTAGTCAACTGTTTTGCACAATCGACAAAATTTGAGGTTCGCCATGACTGACAAAATTACTTCTGTTTCGGGTTCGTCAGTGGGCGGGCAGGATGTACATCGTTCCATTCAGGAGGTTGCCATGAGCTCCGAGGAAGCCAGCAAGATGCTGCGTACATACAATATTGCCTGGTGGGGCAATAACTATTACGACGTCAACGAACTGGGCCACATCAGCGTTTGCCCGGATCCGGACGTTCCGGAGGCTCGGGTCGATCTCGCCGAGCTGGTTAAAGCTCGCGAAGCCCAGGGCCAACGCCTGCCTGCACTGTTCTGCTTCCCGCAGATCCTGCAGCACCGCCTGCGTTCAATTAACGCCGCCTTTAAGCGCGCCCGTGAATCTTACGGCTATAAAGGCGACTACTTCCTGGTTTATCCGATCAAAGTAAACCAGCATCGTCGCGTGATTGAGTCGCTGATCCATTCCGGCGAGCCGCTGGGTCTGGAAGCTGGCTCTAAAGCCGAGCTGATGGCCGTGCTGGCGCACGCGGGCATGACCCGTTCTGTTATCGTTTGTAACGGCTATAAAGACCGCGAATACATCCGCCTGGCGCTGATCGGCGAGAAGATGGGCCACAAGGTCTATCTGGTTATCGAGAAGATGTCCGAGATTAGCATCGTGCTGGAAGAAGCCGAGCGCCTGAACGTGATTCCTCGCCTGGGCGTTCGCGCCCGTCTGGCTTCCCAGGGCTCCGGTAAGTGGCAGTCCTCCGGTGGTGAAAAATCCAAATTCGGCCTGGCGGCAAACCAGGTTCTGCAGCTGGTGGAAATCCTGCGTGAACGCGGTCGCCTGGACAGCATTCAGCTTCTGCACTTCCACCTTGGCTCGCAGATGGCAAACATTCGTGACATCGCGACCGGCGTGCGTGAATCCGCCCGCTTCTACGTTGAGCTGCACAAGCTAGGCGTGAATATCCAATGCTTCGACGTTGGCGGTGGCCTGGGCGTGGACTACGAAGGGACGCGTTCCCAGTCCGACTGTTCGGTTAACTACGGCCTGAATGAGTACGCGAACAACATCATCTGGGCAATCGGCGATGCCTGTGAAGAAAACGGCCTGCCGCACCCGACGGTGATTACCGAGTCTGGCCGCGCCGTAACCGCGCACCACACCGTGCTGGTTTCCAACATCATCGGCGTTGAGCGTAACGAATACACCGCAGCGACCCCACCGGCCGATGACGCGCCGCGCGCGCTGCAAAGCATGTGGGAAACCTGGCTTGAAATGCACCAGCCGGGCACGCGTCGTTCGCTGCGCGAATGGCTGCACGATAGTCAGATGGACCTGCACGATATCCACGTCGGCTACTCCTCCGGCGCCTACAGCCTGCAGGAACGTGCCTGGGCCGAACAGCTCTACCTGAACATGTGCCACGACGTGCAGAAGCAGCTCGATCCGAGCAACCGCGCGCACCGTCCAATCATCGACGAGCTGCAGGAGCGCATGGCGGACAAAATGTACGTCAACTTCTCGCTGTTCCAGTCGATGCCGGATGCGTGGGGTATCGACCAGCTGTTCCCGGTGATGCCGCTGGAAGGGCTGAACCACGCGCCTGAGCGCCGTGCCGTACTGCTGGATATCACCTGTGACTCCGATGGCGCAATCGACCACTACGTGGACGGCGACGGTATCGCAACGACCATGCCAATGCCGGAATACGACCCGGAGAACCCGCCGATGCTGGGCTTCTTTATGGTTGGCGCGTATCAGGAAATCCTCGGCAACATGCACAACCTGTTCGGTGACACCGAAGCGGTAGACGTCTTCGTCTTCCCTGACGGCTCCGTGGAAGTTGAGCTGTCTGATGAAGGCGACACCGTGGCGGATATGCTGCAGTACGTGCAGCTCGACCCGAACAAGCTGCTGACCCAGTTCCGCGACCAGGTGAAGAACACCGGCCTTGACGAGGCGCTGCAACAGCAGTTCCTCGAAGAGTTTGAAGCCGGTCTTTACGGTTACACGTATCTGGAAGACGAGTAATTCAATCGCCCTCTTTCTGTGCGAGAGGGCAGGGTCAGGGGCAAAGGCAGCATCATCGCCTATACTCTCTTGAACCCGTATGAATTAGCGGCGATAATCCGCTCAATAAAAGGCAGTACCCCAATCCAATCCCTTCCTCGTCGGGTTTAACGACGCGGAGGGGATTTTTTTTAGGCTTTTTTTAACCCCAACCGAGAGGTCAGACAATGAGCACCTTAGGCCACAAATACGATAACTCCCTGGTATCTAATGCCTTTGGTTTTTTGCGTTTCCCGCTGAACTTCCAGCCGTACGATAGCGATGCGGACTGGGTTATCACCGGCGTTCCGTTTGATGCGGCAACTTCCGGTCGTGCGGGCGGCCGCCACGGCCCGGCAGCGATCCGTCAGGTGTCCACCAACCTGGCATGGGAAGGAAACCGCTTCCCGTGGAACTTCGACATGCGCGAGCGTCTGAACGTTGTGGACTGCGGCGACCTGGTATACGCCTTCGGTGATGCCCGCGAAATGAGCGAGAATCTTCAGGCTCACGCCGAGCGTCTGCTGGCTGCCGGCAAGCGTATGCTCTCCTTCGGCGGTGACCACTTTGTGACTTTGCCGCTGCTGCGCGCCCACGCTAAGCACTTCGGTAAAATGGCGCTGGTTCACTTCGATGCCCACACCGATACCTACGCGAACGGCTGCGAGTTCGACCACGGCACTATGTTCTACACCGCGCCAAACGAAGGCCTGATCGATCCGAACCACTCAGTGCAGATCGGTATCCGTACCGAGTTCGACAAAGACAACGGCTTCACCGTGCTGGATGCCTGCCAGGTGAATGACCGCGGCGTGGACGACATCATCGCTCAGGTTAAGCAGATCGTCGGTGATATGCCGGTGTACCTGACCTTTGACATCGACTGCCTGGATCCAGCGTTCGCGCCGGGTACCGGTACGCCGGTGATTGGCGGCCTGACGTCTGACCGCGCTATCAAGCTGGTACGTGGCCTGAAAGATCTGAATATCGTGGGGATGGACGTGGTGGAAGTGGCTCCGGCCTACGACCAGTCAGAAATCACCGCGCTGGCCGCGGCGACCCTGGCGCTGGAAATGCTCTACATCCAGGCAGCGAAAAAAGGCGAATAAGCCTTAGGCGCTGATTGCTGCTGCGCGACGCATGCGCAGCAGCAACATTCCTCCCGCCAGCAGGGTAATAACCTGCGACACAACCAGCACCGAAAAGCCTGAACTGACCGATCCCTCCGATTTCATCACCATTCCCATCAGCAGCGGAATAAAGGCCGCGCAGATATTGCCGATGCCGTTGATTATCCCATACGCGCTGCCAACAGCTTCCCGCGCGGCATGATGCTGAACGACCGCAGGAATGGCCGCCCCCTGCAGTCCCCAGAAGATATTGGCCGAGAGCATAAACAGCGCAAGCCATGCTGGCTGGTGGCTCAGCATCAGTGCGACAACGGACATCGCCGTCAGCAAACCGCCCACCACAAATAGCACCGGCGCCTGTTCCGGGCGCATCCTGTCGAGCAGTACCCCGCCAAGAAATTTAGATCCCAGGCTTAGCAGGAAGGGAATAGCCGCTAACATGCCCGTCGCGTGCAGCGAGAAGTGATGCTCATCACGAAGCCATGCGGGCAGCCATGCGCTGCTGCCCCAGAGATAGCTAAGCGTGGCGACTTCCACCAGAAGGATCCAGCCCAGCAGCGGCGTTTGCCAGGCAAGCGTAAAGGTCTGCACAAATCCCGATTTTTTTATCTTTGCCGTGCGGGGCGGTGCAGGCAGGAAGCGCCAGATTAACCCTCCACCCAGCACCAGATTCATGACCGCCAGTGCGTAAAAAGAACCGGCCCATCCCAGATGGGCCATCAACCATGTCACCAGCGGAAAGCCGACGGCCAGCCCGAGAGAGACGCCCAGCGCGGTAACGGCATTGGGCTTTCCGATCTCTTCGGCCCGGAAGCTATCGCTAATAAAGCGCGTTTTTAGCGAAAACAGCGGCCCTTCGGCAACGCCCAGAATCACGCGGGCAATGAGCATGCCCATTAGCGATCCCAGAAGTGGAGAAATAGCGCAAACCGCAGCCCAAATCGCAATACTGCTTAATAATCCCTGTCGATAATTTAATTTGCTTTCTATAACCGGCGTTAATAATAAAGCCGAAAAACCATAACCCAGGAGAAAGCAGGTCATCAGCATTCCCTGTAACATTCTGTTTTCATTTAGCTGAAAGTGTTCGGCAAATTCCGGATTTAAAATCATTACTGAGATATTCACCCGGTCGATGTAGGAAATAATAATAAGCAACAAAAGTGCTATTGTGCCTTGCCATCTTGCCGTCATTACGCCCGCCTTATATTTTAATTTATTAATATTTTTATCAGTGTGATTGTCACGGGGCTAAAATGATTCACCTGTGAAACTCATTGTTTATAAAGATAAATATTTAAATGTGTTTCACGGGTGAAACAACGTCCCAGCCACATTTATTTATTTTTATGAGTGGGCGAGAAGAAAAGTCAATACCTTTTATCCAGATTTAAGAGAATCAATAAAGCCTATTTATTCACACCTGAAGAATGAATGTTTCATATCTCTGCATTTTTTCGTGATCGCTTGCACAGATAGATAATTAAAACCCTTTCCATTAACAAATACGTCACAAACAGGCTTGACGAAAACGTCCCCGCTTTTATATTGACCGTATTAAATAAGAAACAAAGTTTCATATATGAGACGAAAGCCTGGAGGATCGTGATGAGCTGGATAGGCGTATGTGACGCAGAACAAGTACAGGAAGATTTCCCTTTTAGCGGCAACGTCGAAGGTAAAGAGATCGGCATTTATTTGATTGACGGTGAATATTACGCGCTGGAAGACGTATGCCCGCATGCCTATGCGCTGCTGAGCCAGGGCTTCGTCGAAGACGGTAAGGTGGAATGCCCGCTGCATGAGGCTATTTTCGACGTCAAAACCGGCCAGTGCCTGCACGGCCCCGGTGGGCGCAACCTCAACAGCTACCCGGTTCGGGTCATTGAAAACCAGATCCAGATTACCTTCATCGAGGAGACCGTGGCATGAGTGATTCCCTGAACTTCAACCCGGCGCTGCCGGAAAGTCGTCAGTTTACCCCTCCCGCAGAGGGCGGGAACGGCGCCATCCATAAGCCGGGTGATTACCAGAACTTGATCTGGCAGACCCGCAGCCGCGTACCGGAAAACTGGGAAGTGAGCCTTATCGCTACGCTGGAAGATTTCTTTGAGCAGGGCGTTGAAACCTTGCCGGAGCTGGTTAATGGGCTGAATGCGGTACGGATGCACGATATGCAGGGCGAGCCATGGAGCGACGCCAGCTTCCAGGCATTCTTACGGGTTCACGGCTACTGAGGGCAACGCGATGACGACTACCGTACAAAATTATCTTGATAAAGGTCTGCGTGGCCTCTGGTACCCCGTACTGGCAAGCTGGGAGGTGCAGTCTGCTCCGGTGGGGATTACCCGCCTCGGCGAGCAGATTGTGGTCTGGCGTAATAAGGATGGCCAGGTGCAGGCCCTGGAAGACCGCTGCCCGCACCGTGGCGCGCGCCTGTCGATGGGCTGGAACCTCGGCGATCGTATCGCCTGCTGGTATCACGGGCTGGAAGTGGCGGGCAACGGTGAAGTGAAGGATGTGCCTGCCGTGGAAAAATGTCCTCTGGTCGGCCAGCAGTGCGTGCGCAGCTACAGCGTGCAGGAGGTGCACGGCGCCATTTTCCTGTGGTTTGGCGTAACGGCGGAGCAGCAGCCCGATGAACTGACCTTTCCGGAGGAGCTGGCCGACGGCGAAGCCTACAGCAACTTCTTGTGTACCGCCGCATGGCAATGCAATTACCAGTATGCGCTGGAAAACGTCATGGACCCGATGCACGGCACCTATCTGCACTCGGCCTCGCACTCAATGGCGGAAGGCGACCGCAAGGCCGACATGGTACTCCAGCCGACCAAAACCGGCTTTATCTTTGAGAAAAAAGGCCAGACCGGCGTCAACTTCGATTGGGTTGAGCTGGGCAACACCGGGGCGCTATGGATGCGTCTGTCTATTCCTTACCGCAAGCGCTTTGGGCCGGGTGGGCACTTCTTTATCGTCGGCATGGTGGTGCCGGAAGATAACGACAACTGCCGCGTCTTCTTCTGGCGTATCCGCCGCGTGCAGGGCTGGCAGCGCGATATGTGGCGCTTTATGTATCGCAACCGTCTGGAAAAACTGCATTGGGAAGTCCTGGAGCAGGATCGTGTGGTGCTGGAAAGCATGGCGCCAAATGCCCGCGAACACGAATATCTCTATCAGCATGACGTCGGCCTCTCACGCCTGCGCCGCATGATGCAAAAAGCGGCCAGGGAACAGCTGGCAACCCTCGAAGCAGCGCAGGGCGCGGCCTGATGAACGGGCTGTTGAACGGCAAGCGTGTCGTCGTGACTGGCGCAGCCCGCGGGCTGGGCTATCACTTCGCCAAAGCCTGCGCGGAGCAGGGCGCGGCGGTAGTGATGTGCGATATCCTGGCAGGTGAACTGGCTGAGAGTGCACACGGGCTAAGCGCTCTGGGGTATTCGATTGCCTCCCACGTTATCGATCTGGCCGATCCGCACTCTATTGAACAGGTCTTCAACGCCATTGGTGCCGAAGGGCAGATTGACGGCCTGGTGAACAATGCGGCAATGGCGACCGGCGTTGGCGGCGTGAATATGCTCGATTACGATCCCGATCTATGGGATCGCGTGATGAGTGTGAACGTTAAAGGCACCTGGCTTGTGACGCGCGCCGCGGTACCGCTGATGCGTGAAGGGGCCGGGATAGTGAATGTGGCCTCCGACACCGCGCTGTGGGGCGCGCCACGCCTGATGGCCTATGTTGCCAGCAAAGGGGCAGTGATTGCCATGACGCGCTCGATGGCTCGCGAGCTGGGTGAGAAACGCATTCGTATTAACGCCATTGCGCCGGGGTTAACTCGCGTTGAGGCGACAGAATATGTCCCCGCCGAGCGCCATCAGCTGTATGAAAATGGGCGGGCGTTAACCGGCGCGCAGCTGCCTGAGGACGTCACCGGCAGCGTGGTCTGGTTGTTAAGCGACCTGTCGCGGTTTATTACCGGACAATTGATTCCGGTCAACGGTGGTTTTGTCTTTAACTAAAGGGTGAAGCGAGTATGGCAAACGATCAGGAAGTGAAGTATCTGGTGCCGGGACTTGAGCGCGGCCTGCAGTTACTGCTGGCCTTCGGCGAGCAGCATCGCGAACTGACCTTTGCCGAGCTGCACCGGCTGGTGGACATGCCGAAAGCAACCGCCTATCGCGTGGTGCAAACCCTGGAATACATGGGCTTTCTGGAGCGTAACACGCGCACCAATACCTTCTCGCTGGGCATGAACGTGCTGCGCCTGGGGTTTGAGTACATTGCCTCGCTGGATGTGGCGCAGGTCGGCCAGCCGGTGATTGAACAGCTGCGTGACGTCAGCCAGTGCAGCAGCCATCTGGCGATCCGTGACGGGCGCGACATTATCTACATCGCTCGCGTCAGCGCCGCCGGTTCACGTATCAATCAGGTCAGTATTGGCACTCGTTTACCAGTGCACTGCACGTCGCTGGGACGCATGCTGTTGACCGATATTTCCCGAACTGATTTTGAACTGCTGTTCCCACATGAGCGCCTGCCGGGCAACACGCCGGGGCAGCTTCACGACCGCGAAGCCCTGTGGCAGATGGTGCAGCAGGACAAAGCCCGCGGCTACGTGATTGGCGAATCCTTCTTCCGCCACGGCATCTCTTCCATTGTGTATCCGGTGTATGACCGCAGCGGGCGTGTGGCCGCGGTAGTGAGCATTCTGGTGCCGTCGGAAGAGATCCCACAAACCGACCGCGAGCGTCTACAAAACGACGTCCGTCTGGCGGCAGATAAAATTTCTGGCTTCTTAGGCTATTTGTCACAGGCCAGCTAAATCAGCGAGTTAACGTCAGGCGCTTAAGTGCGTCGGGCATGTTTTACGCCCAATTTGGGCCAGATGAGGCAACGAACGATGAGTATAACCGGAATTGAAAAGCTTGAATTTGGCGTTGAGAACCTGACGCACTGCGCCAAATTTATGCATGATTTTGGCTTGACGGGCGATGCAGACGGCCGGTCTTTCACTACCTTGAGCGGCGCTCGCGTGGAGCTTAGCCCCATTGATAGCCAGGAGCTGCCCCCTGCGTTTGAAGCGGGTAACACCCTTCGTCGCATGACCTGGGCGGTCGCCACGAAGGCTGACCTGGATGCGTTGCGTCCGAAACTGCAGCGGCAGCCCGGTTTTCGTGAAGTGGATGGTGCGCTGGAGTGCCTCGATCCTAACGGTATGACCCTGCGCGTGCAGGTAAGCCAGCAGAAGCCGGTCGATCTTAACGTCGAGCCGATTAACCAGTGGGGCGACGTGCGCCGCGTTGATACGCCAAGCCCGGTTTACGATCGCGCCCAGCCAATCAACGTTGGTCACGTAGTATTTTTTGTCGAAGCGCTGGCGGAGGTGGAGAAGTTCTATCGTGAGGTGCTCGGTTTCCAGGTTTCAGACCGTTACATCAACCGCGCCGTATTCCTGCGCTGCGGCGTGCGCGGGGGCCATCACAACCTCTTCCTGTTACAGCTCCCTAACCGCAAGCGCGGACTTAACCATGTGGCCTTTACCGTGCGTGATATCCACGAGGTGATCGGCGGTGGGATCGCGATGAACAAAAATAACTGGAGCACCTTTATCGGGCCTGGCCGCCATCCGGTTTCGTCAGCCTATTTCTGGTACGTCAACAGCCCTACGGGCGGCGCGTTTGAGTATTACACCAACGATGATTACCTGACCGAAAACTGGCAGCCGCGCGAGCTTGAACACTCTCTGGTCTCCTTTACCGAATGGGCGGTGGAAGGCGGCATCGACCATGACACCCGCCGCCAGCAGAAAAAGCTGGAGTCGGTATGACGTCGCGCATTGTCATAATTGGCGGCGGTCAGGCCGGTGGCTGGGCGGCAAAAACGCTGCGTGATGAGGGCTTTGACGGCGAGATTTGCGTTGTGGCGGAAGAAGAGTGGGATTTCTACGAGCGTCCGCCGCTCTCCAAAGCCTCTCTGCTGGAGCCGGATGCCGTGCTGCCGCGCCTGTTTCCCGAGGAAGTGCAGCAGGCGCTGAACCTGACCTGGTATCGTCCGCTGCGCGCTGAGTCCCTTGATTGCGATACAAAAACGGTACGTTTAAGCAATGGCGAGCACCTGAGCTACAGCACCCTTTTAATCGCTACCGGGGGGCGTGCGCGCTTGCCCGGTAAGGCATGGGCCAACCATCCTCAGGTCTACACCCTGCGTCACTGGCAGGATGCGCAGCGTCTGAAAGCGCGCCTGGCGGGAAGCAAAACGCTGGCGATTGTCGGCGGCGGCTGGATAGGCCTTGAAATTGCCGCCTCCGCGCGTAAAAGCGGCGTGGCGGTCACACTGTTCGAGCAGCAGCCTGCCCTGTGCATGCGTTCTGTCAGCGGCGAGGTTTCTCAGCGATTAGCCGCACTCCATCGCGAGCAGGGCGTGGATATCCGTACCGGCGTTGGCGCGCTGGAGCTTGAGGATGATAACGGTCGGCCGGTTATTCACTGCGAGGGTAAACGTGAAAGCTTCGACGCTGTTGTTGTCGGGATCGGCGTCGATCTCAACCTGGAGCTGGCCCGTGACGCCGGGCTTAACATCGAGCGTGGGATCGTGGTGGATTCACAGGGGCGCACGTCGGATCCGTCCGTCTTTGCCGCGGGTGACGTGGCGCAGCACCATCACTTCGGACTGTGCATTCAGTCGTGGGCATTTGCCCAGAACCAGGCGGTGGCAACGGCCAAAGCGATGCTTAACCCTGATGCGCTGGGCTACGATGACGCGCCGTGGCTGTGGTCGGATCAATACCAGCACAATATCCAGATCCTCGGTATTCCGCAGCCTGGCAGCACAACCACAGTGCGTGAAGATTCGCTGTTCTTCTCGCTGGATGAACACGGACGGCTGACCCAACTGGTGGCGTTTAACGATGCGCGCACCGTCAAGCTGGCGAAACGCTGGATGGCGGCGGGGCGGGATTTATCGGCCGTGCCGCTTACCGACCCGACGTTTTCACTGATGTCACTGCGATAGCTAATCCGCACCCGTAGGGGGAGACATGACCACTTTTGAGACCAACACCGCGCCCGTTGAGGCAGGCGGTGAGGGGACCCGCACGCCTGAAAAAGCGGTGCGCTGGGCTATTCCGTTGTCGCTGCTGGCCTGCGTACTGCTGGCATTTTTCGACAAAATCAGTATTGCGGCGCTTTTTTCCGATAGCCATTTCCAGCAGGCGATGGGCATTGATTTTGATACCACGCGGCTCGGCATTCTGATGAGCGCCTTCCTGCTGAGCTACGGCTTTTCGTCGGTCTTTTTAAGCGGTCTGGGAGACAAAATTGCGCCACTGCGCCTGCTCACCGGCATGATGGCGGTGTGGTGTGTGCTGATGGTGGCGATGGGCTTTACCCATAACTATACGCTAATGATCGTGCTGCGCATCCTGCTCGGCGTGGCGGAAGGGCCACTGTTCCCGCTGGCGTTCGCCATTGTGCGTCATAGCTTCCCGCAGCACCTGCAGGCTCGCGCCACCATGCTGTGGCTGTTGGGTACGCCCGTGGGGGCGGCGATTGGTTTTCCGCTTTCCCTCTGGTTGCTCAACACCTTCGGCTGGCAGAGCACTTTCTTCGTGATGGCGCTGCTTACTGTGCCGGTGCTTATCTTCGTGCGTATCGGCCTGCGCGGGATCCGTCTGGACGCGAAACCTGCCACATCACAGGCTTCTCAGGATGAGCGACGTGCCGCACGGCGCGAGCTGTTTGTCAGCACGCACTTCTGGATCATCTGCATCTTTAACATCGCGTTTCTCACCTACCTGTGGGGCATCAACGGCTGGCTGCCGGGCTACCTGATTAAAGGTAAGGGCATTCACCTGGAGCATGCGGGCTGGCTGTCGTCGATGCCATTTATCGCCATGCTGGCCGGTGAGGTGATTGGCGCATGGCTTTCGGACCGGGTCGATAAACGTGCCGCGGCCTGTTTTATTTCGATGGCAGGGGCTGCTCTTGGGCTGGTGGCGGTGATGCACCTCGATACACCGCTAGCCATTATTGCGGCGATGAGCTTTAGCACTTTTATGTGGGGCACTGGCGCCCCCAACATTTTCGCCCTGCTGGCGAAGGCCACTCACCCGCGCGTAAGCGCTACGGCGGGCGGCATCTTCAACGGGCTGGGAAACTTTGCGGGCGCGCTGTCGCCGGCGGTGATGGGGGCATTGATTGCCTTCACCCACAGCATGGATTCCGGACTGATTTTTCTGGCGGTGATGGCGGCGGTGGGCTGCGTCCTGTTACTGCCGCTGCTGAGACGTTACTGAGGAGAGTGTCATGACTGATTCAACCATAGCTTCAAAACCGGGCGTTAAACCTGAAAACCTGACGATGGAAGAGTGGATCGAGTCGCGTATTGCGCGCTTCGAAGGCCGTAAATACGACTGGAACGCGTTGAAGTTCCAGGCTGATTTCGACCCGAAATACCGCCGCGCGCAGATGCGCTACATCGGCACGGGGGCAACGGGCGTCGCCAGCGATACCAACACGGTTCAGGCAGAACACTTTACCTTCTCCACCATGGTGCTGCCGTCTAAATGTGAAGGGCCTCTGCACCTGCACGATGATGTGGAGGAGGTGTTTTTCATGCTCAAAGGACAAATCACCCTGATGATCCAGGACGGTGATAACTACACCGAAACCGTGCTGCGCGAGCGCGATTTGATCTCCGTGCCGCCGGGAATCTATCGCGGGCTGTTTAACCACGGCGAAGAAGAGGCGCTGATGTGCGTCATGCTGGGGACCAACAAGCCGGAAATCCCGACCTACCCGGAAGACCACCCGCTCTCAAAAGTGAAGCGGGGCTAAGGGGGCGCTATGACGGGCTTTCGTGAACAGGGAAGCGGTATCCCGCTGATGCTGCTGCATGGCATCAGTTCCGGCGCAGCTTCCTGGCATAAGCAGATGTCGCTAAACGGTTTTCGCGTGCTGGCGTGGGACATGCCCGGTTATGGCGAAAACCCAATACTGGCGACCGAGCGTGCGAATGCGGGGGATTATGCCGACGCGCTGGCGGCGATGCTCGACCGCGCAGGCGTCTGGCGGACGGTGCTGGTTGGCCACTCTTTGGGGGCGCTGGTCGCCAGCGCATTTGCCGCGAAATACCCGGAGCGCGTGCTGCATTTAGTGCTGGCGGATGCTGCGCAAGGCTATGGCCAGGCCGCAGCGGAACAGCGCGAGCAGGTGTGGCGCAGCCGGGAGCAACAGATAGCGCTCGGCGGCGAAATTCTGGCGCAAACCCGGGCCGCGAAGCTGCTGCGCCCGGGCGCGCGGGCCGAAGATATTGGCACGGTAGCGGCGGGGATGCGCAGGCTGTGTGTCGATGGCTATCTGGCCGCGGCCTGGATGCTGGTACATGACGATATCCACGGCTGGCTAAAGCGTTATTCCGGCGCGTTTGAAGTCTGGTGCGGGGAGCAAGATGCCATTACCCAGCCGGAGCTGGTGCAAGGGCTGGCTCTTCGCTATGGCATGCCTTTTATTAGCATCCCGCAGGCCGGGCATGCCAGCTATCTCGATAACGACGCATTTTTTAACCAACAGCTTTTACGCATTAACGAAGAGGTGCGCGATGAATGCACAAATTGACGGGCGTATAGCGGTAGTCACCGGCGGTTCTTCCGGCATTGGCTTTGAAACGCTGCGCCTGCTGCTGGGCGAAGGGGCAAAAGTGGCCTTCTGTGGCCGCGACCAGGACCGCCTCGCCAGCGCGCATGCGGCGCTGCAAAACGAATATCCCGATGGGGAGATTTTCTCTTACCGCTGTGACGTGTTGAATGCCGATGAAGTCCTGGCGTTTGCGGATGCGGTGAAATCCCGCTTTGGCGCAACGGATATGCTGATCAACAACGCCGGGCAGGGTTATGTGGCGCATTTCCATGACACTCCGCGTGAGGCGTGGCTGCACGAAGCCGGGCTCAAACTGTTCGGCGTCATCAACCCCGTTCAGGCGTTTCAGCCGCAGCTGGAGCAATCGGATATCGCTTCTATTACCTGCGTGAACTCCCTGCTGGCGCTCCAGCCGGAGGAGCACATGATCGCCACCTCTGCGGCCCGTGCGGCGCTGTTGAACATGACCCTTACGCTCTCAAAAGAACTGGTGAGTAAAGGTATTCGGGTGAACTCGATTCTTCTTGGCATGGTGGAATCCGGGCAGTGGCAACGCCGCTTTGAAGAGCGCGCGGATAAAAGCCAGAGCTGGCCGGAGTGGACGGCGGGAATTGCTCGTAAACGCGGCATTCCGATGGCTCGTCTCGGCAAGCCGCAGGAACCTGCCCAGGCGCTGCTGTTCCTTGCCTCGCCGCTGGCCTCGTTTACCACCGGTGCCGCGCTGGACGTTTCCGGCGGTTTTTGCCGTCATCTGTAAGGACACATCATGAAAAAGATCATGTTAATTGGCTATGGGGCAATGGCGCAGGCGGTGATTGAGCGTCTGCCTGCTCAGGTTGCCATCGGCTGGATTGTGGCACGTGAATCTCACCATGCCGCTATTCGGGCTCAGTTTGGTGATGCGGTGCTGGCACTGACCTCGCCGATGGCGTGCACGGACACGCCCGATCTGGTGCTGGAGTGTGCCAGTCAGCAGGCCGTGGCGCAGTATGGCGAAGAGATTTTGCGGAGGGGCTGGCATCTGGCGGTGATTTCTACCGGGGCGCTGGCGGACAGCGCGCTGGAACAGCGCCTGCTTCACGCGGGCGGCAAGCTGACCCTGCTCTCCGGTGCAGTGGCAGGCATTGACGGCCTGTCTGCGGCAAAAGAGGGCGGGCTTGAACGGGTGACCTATCAGTCTCGTAAAAGCCCGGCCAGCTGGCGCGGCAGCTACGCAGAGCAGCTTATCGATCTTAATGCAGTATCAGAAGCGCAGGTCTTCTTTGAAGGCAGCGCCCGCGAGGCGGCGCGTCTGTTTCCGGCCAATGCCAACGTTGCTGCTACCGTGGCGCTCGGCGGCATAGGGATGGATGACACCCGCGTGCGGCTGATGGTTGACCCGGCCACGAAGCGCAACACCCACACGCTGCACGTTGAAGGCGTGTTTGGCGAGTTTCATCTGGAGCTGAGCGGCCTACCGCTTGCCGGTAATCCAAAAACCTCCACTCTGGCGGCACTCAGCGCGGTACGCGCCTGCCGCGAACTGGCCCGGCGCTGAGGAACCATGATGGAAGAGTTGAATATTTTCATCGGCGGCCAGTGGCGACGCGGCGGCGGCACCCTGATGCAGAGTCATTTTCCCGCTGACGGTTCGCTGAACGCCACGCTGAACGCCGCCAGTCTCGACGATCTGCAGGACGCGATTGAGGCCGGCGAGCGCGCGTGGCGGGATCCTGCATGGCGAAACAGTCTGCCTCACAGCCGTGCAAAGATCCTGCACAGGGTGGCGGATCTGATCGAATCTCGGCTAGATGAGCTGGCACGCCTGCAGAGCCGCGATAACGGTAAGCCGCTGGCGGAAGCGCGTGGGCTGGTGATGAGTGCGGCGGGAACTGCGCGCTATTTTGCTGCTGCCTGTGAGCTGCTGGAGGGCGAATTGCCCACGCCACGGCAGGCTGACTTACTGACGCTGAGCCGCTATGAACCGCTGGGTGTGGTGGCAGCCATTACGCCGTGGAATTCGCCTATTGCCAGCGAAATGCAGAAAGTCGCCCCTGCTATTGCGGCCGGTAACGCAGTTATCCTCAAACCCGCGGAAGCCACGCCGCTGATGGCGCTGGAGCTGGCGCGAATTTTTGAGCAGGCCGGGCTACCCGCCGGGCTGCTCAGCGTATTACCGGGCAAAGGTTCAGTGATTGGCGATGCGCTGGCGCGTCACCCCAAGGTGCGGAAGATCTCCTTTACCGGAGGAACCACCACGGGCCGCCATTTGGCGCACGTGGCGGCTGAAAAGCTTATTCCTGCTTCACTGGAACTGGGCGGTAAATCCCCGACCATCGTTTTGGAAGATGCCAACATTGAGCAGGCCGCGCGTGGGATCTGCTACGGCATTTTCAGCTCGGCGGGGCAGGCGTGCATCGCGGGTTCGCGCCTGTTCGTGCATGAAAGCGTTTATCCGCAGCTGATGGCGCGACTGCTGGAACTCACGCGCGGGCTGCGCATCGGTAATCCCTTCACTGACGGCGTGCACATGGGGCCGTTAATTAACGACAGGCACCGTCAGAGCGTGCAGGACTACGTCGAGCTGGCGAAGCGTGAAGGCGGGCGCTTGCTGTGCGGCGGGGAGATCCCGGCCGATCCACAGTTGGCAAACGGCAGTTTCTTCCTGCCTACGATCGTTGAAGGACTGACCAATAGCGCTCGCGCTTGCCAGGAAGAGATCTTCGGCCCGGTGCTGGTCGTCATGCCGTTTAGCGATGAGGCGGCGCTGATTCGCGAGGCTAATGACTCGGTTTATGGCCTTGCGGCAGGGATCTGGACGCGCGATACAGGCCGTGCCCTGCGCCTGAGTGAGCAGTTGGAAGCGGGCACGGTGTGGATCAACACCTACAAAGTTTTTGCTATTTCGACCCCGTTTGGGGGCTTTAAAGAGAGCGGTCTGGGCCGCGAAAAGGGCATTCAGGGGCTGAAAGCCTGGATGCAGCAAAAGAGCATTTATCTGGCGACGGGCAACGGCGTCAACCACTGGTGCGACTGAGAAAAGGGTGAGCAATGAGTGAAATGATAACCGTCGGCGACGCCATCGCCAGAACGCTGGAACAGTATAAGGTTGAGGCCATTTATGGCGTCATCTCTATTCATAACTTACCTATCGCGGATGCGGTGGGGCAGCGCGGGAATATCCGCTTTGTCCCGGCGCGCGGTGAAGCGGGTTCTGTCACTATGGCCGACGCCCACGGGCGTTTTTCCGGCCTTGGCGTGGCGCTAACCAGCACCGGTGCGGGCGCAGGTAACGCGGTGGGCGCGCTGGTTGAAGCGATGAATGCCTGCACGCCGCTATTGCATCTGACCGGTCAGGTGGAGAAAGCCTGGCTGGATGCCGACACCGGGTTTATCCATGAAACCCGCGATCAGCTGACCTTCCTGAAGGCCAGCTCAAAACGGGCGTATCGCATCAGCAATGCCAACCAGGCGATGGCGATTCTGCATAAAGCCATTCAGGAGGCGCAGACCCCGCCGTGTGGACCAGTCTCTGTCGAAATCCCGATCGATATTCAGGGGGCGAAGATCCCGCTGTCGCTGGTGACGGCACCGGTAAAAGCGGCTTCGGCTTCAACCGTAGATGCCACGGTTGTCGATACGCTGTGGGCGCAGCTAAAACAGGCGAAACAGCCGCTACTGTGGCTGGGCGGCGGGGCTCTGGGCTGCTCAGAAGCAGTGAAAAAACTGGCGGATGCGGGGATTACCGTTATCTCCAGCACCCATGCGCGCGGCGTGCTGGCGGACAGCCACCGTGCCAGCCTGCGAGCGTTCCATAACTCGCCGTCGGTTGAGGCTCTCATCGCGCAGTGCGACTTTACGCTGGTGGCCGGTTCACGCCTGCGCAGTAACGAAACCCGCTCGTGGACGCTTGAACTACCGCATCCGCGCGTGCAGGTTGATATCGATCCGGCGGCGGCGAGCCGTAACTACCTGATGGACAACACCCTCGTGGCTGACTGTGCTTCGCTGATGGCCGCCCTGGCCGATAAAGCGCAGGGGCGTGAATGGGGCGATGCCCATTGGGATGCTCAGGTGCAGGAGGCGGTAGCCAAAGCGGATCAGGGGCTACGGGAGCAGTGCGGGGCCTATGCGAAGCTCAATGATGCTATCGAGAAAGCGTTACCGAAAGATGGCCTGCTGGTACGCGATATTACCGTTTCCGGCAGCCTGTGGGGCAGCCGTTTGTTCCGCGCGCACGGGCCGCTGATGAACATCCACTCCCTCGCAGGGGCGATCGGTATGGGTCTGCCGATGGCCATCGGCACCGCGATTGCTAATCCACAGCGTAAGGTAGTGGGGCTGGTCGGCGATGGCGGCTTGAGCCTGAACATGGGAGAACTGGCGACACTGGCGCAGGAGAAAGCTAACGTCACGCTGCTGGTGATGAACGATGGCGGTTACGGCGTGATGCGTGGCATTCAGGATAAGTATTTCGGCGGGCGTCAGTATTATAACGAGCTGCATACGCCGGATTTCACCCAGCTTGCTCAGGCGATTGGCCTGCAGGCCTGGAGCGTGGAACGGGCTGAGGATTTTGACTCGGTGATGACTGAAGCTCTGGCGATGCCGGGGCCTTCGGTCGTAGAAGTGCGAATGGGGCTGATAGGTGCCCTGAAGTTCGCCGGGCCACCGCAGAAGACGCTTTACTAAGGTATTGGCTGTGGCGCTCTTCTTGAACTGTTCGGGGAGAGCTTAGGCAGATGTTCTGGGCAGGGTTAACACGCTTAGCCCTATAACGATCGACCTGTTATTCAGGCCGATCGTTGCCACATATTTATTTAATCCCGTCCGCCGCCATACGGTCGCGGATGTGCTGGGCACGCGCGGCAGACGCCGGGTGGTCGTCCAGCATGGAGCTTTGACGGCCTTCGTCGAGCTTAGCCAGTTTCTCAAAGCTGGTGGCAAGGCCGGTCGGGTTGATACCACGTTTGCGCAACAGATCGTAAGAGTAGTCGTCAGCCTCGGACTCCTGGCGCTGGGAGAACTGAGCGTTGACCAGTTTTTCGCCTAAATCCCCAAGCTGAGACTGCGACAGGTTGCCAATCACGCCGCCCGCAGATGCCGCTGCAACACGTGCTGCGTTAGCCCCGAGCGCGACCTGCATACCTTTTTTCACGTGGCCGAGCGCGACGTGCCCCATTTCGTGGCCAATCACCGCTTCGACTTCGTTGTCATCCATGATGTCCATCAGGCCGCTGTAGACGCGGATACAGCCGTTCGCCATGGCGAAGGCGTTGACGTCCTTGGTGACGTACACCTTGTAGTTGACCGGCAGGCCGTTGATGTTATCGCCCAGCGCGGAGGCAATTTTGTTCAGCCGCTGGGTGTAGGGGCTGTCTGCCGGGGCAATCGTGGCTTTGCTGTCCTGCTGCTTGCAGGCGTCATCGCTCAGGGTTTTGACCTGGGCATCGCTTAGCGTGTAGGCCTGGAAAGCTTCGGCTCCGGAGGTAAGTAGCCCGTTGGAGTCCATTCCCTGGCAGCCGCTCAGCAGGGCCGCGACGCTCAGGCTCAATAATATTGGGCGCATCTTCATGGCCATTTTTCCTTTCTTTATAATAGGTAAAAACAGAATCGGATTTACCGCAGGCGAGGCGGCTCCACACTCAGTATAAAGAAGAATAAATGGCCTGCGCATCAGGTTGCGCAACTTGCGAGCGTTATCCAGAGATTTCTTACCCTGTCAACGGCGCGCCGCATGTACATGACCATTCCCCTGGTGTACATTGTTGTCACATTTTCGGGCGTAGCCCATAACGCATCGTAGTCAAGGCGCGATCTTCAACCATCCGATCTGGAGTCAAAATGTCCTCTCGTAAAGAGCTTGCCAATGCTATTCGTGCGCTCAGCATGGACGCAGTACAAAAAGCCAAATCCGGTCACCCGGGTGCCCCTATGGGCATGGCCGACATTGCCGAAGTCCTGTGGCGTGATTTCCTGAACCATAACCCACAGAACCCGTTATGGGCTGACCGCGACCGCTTCGTGCTGTCCAACGGCCACGGTTCTATGCTGATTTACAGCCTGCTGCACCTCAGCGGTTATGACCTGCCGATTGAACAGCTGAAAAACTTCCGTCAGCTGCATTCTCAGACTCCGGGCCACCCGGAAGTGGGCTACACCGCAGGTGTTGAAACCACGACTGGCCCTCTGGGTCAGGGCATCGCGAACGCGGTCGGTATGGCTATCGCGGAGAAAACGCTGGCGGCGCAGTTCAACCGCCCAGGACACGACATCGTGGACCACTTCACCTATGCATTCATGGGTGATGGCTGCATGATGGAAGGCATCTCTCACGAGGTTTGCTCTCTGGCCGGTACCCTGAAGCTGGGTAAACTGGTTGCTTTCTATGACGACAACGGCATCTCCATCGACGGCCACGTTGAAGGCTGGTTTACCGACGATACCGCGAAACGCTTTGAAGCCTACGGCTGGCACGTAGTGCGCGGCGTAGACGGTCACGACGCGGCGGCTATCAAACGTGCGGTAGAAGAAGCGCGCGCTGTTACCGACAAACCTTCCCTGCTGATGTGCAAAACCATCATCGGTTTCGGTTCCCCGAACAAAGCCGGTACTCACGACTCCCACGGCGCACCGCTGGGTGATGCAGAGATCGCACTGACTCGTGAAGCGCTGGGCTGGAACCACGCGCCGTTCGAAATCCCTTCTGACATCTATGCGCAGTGGGATGCGAAAGAAGCAGGTCAGGTTAAAGAAGCGGCCTGGAACGAGAAGTTCGCTGCCTACGCCAAAGCCTTCCCGCAGGAAGCCGCTGAGTATACTCGCCGCGTGAAAGGCGAAATGCCGGCTGACTTCGATGCAAAAGCAAACGAATTCATCGCTAAGCTGCAGGCAAATCCATCCAAAATTGCCAGCCGTAAAGCGTCTCAGAATGCTATCGAAGCGTTCGGCCCGCTGTTGCCAGAATTCCTGGGCGGCTCCGCTGACCTGGCGCCTTCTAACCTGACTATCTGGTCCGGTTCTAAAGCGATTAACGAAGATACCGCCGGGAACTACATCCACTACGGCGTGCGCGAATTCGGTATGACCGCGATTGCCAACGGTATCTCCCTGCACGGTGGTTTCCTGCCGTACACCTCTACCTTCCTGATGTTCGTAGAATATGCCCGTAACGCGGTGCGTATGGCTGCGCTGATGAAACAGCGTCAGGTGATGGTTTATACCCACGACTCCATCGGCCTGGGCGAAGATGGCCCGACTCACCAGCCGGTTGAGCAGGTTGCTTCCCTGCGCGTGACCCCGAACATGAGCACCTGGCGCCCATGTGACCAGGTTGAGTCCGCGGTGGCGTGGAAATACGGCGTTGAGCGTCACGACGGCCCGACCGCACTGATCCTTTCCCGTCAGAACCTGGCTCAGCAGGATCGTACCGAGCAGCAGCTGAAAGACATCGCTCGCGGTGGCTACGTGCTGAAAGACTGCGCGGGTCAGCCTGAGCTTATCTTCATCGCTACCGGTTCCGAAGTTGAGCTGGCCGTTGCGGCATGGGACAAGCTGACTGCCGAAGGCGTGAAGGCGCGCGTGGTTTCCATGCCGTCTACCGACGCGTTCGACAAGCAGGATGCCGCTTACCGTGAATCAGTGCTGCCGAAAGCCGTTCCTGCTCGCGTGGCTATCGAAGCCGGCATCGCTGACTACTGGTACAAATACGTTGGCCTGAACGGCGCTATCGTTGGCATGACCACCTTCGGTGAGTCTGCTCCAGCGGAACTGCTGTTCGAAGAGTTTGGCTTCACCGTGGAAAACGTGGTGAAACAGGCTAAAGCGATTCTGTAATCCGTCTCGCTAAATATGAGGGTCGCTTCGGCGGCCTTTTTTTATGCCGATTATTCCACTAATGCCCTGTTCTTTATTCCACCACTGCGGCGTTGAGTTGCAGTTATTCCACCAAAACTGTGATGTGCGTCAGAAGTTGAGCTGAGCATATTGGGGTATCGTTCCTTTTATTCCCGCTTTCGCTTAACATAGCTGAAGCGTTTCAGTCGAATAAATGTTCGACAATTAAGCAAACAAGTGCAGTTTCATGAGTGCGAGGATTCCCCTCGGGCGGTTGCTGGATTACTCTGTCAGCCACTAAATCCCAGGGATTCTGGCAGGAGAGATATGACCGTACGCATCGCTATTAATGGCTTCGGTCGCATTGGGCGCAACGTGGTACGTGCTTTGTACGAATCTGGTCGCCGTGCGGAAATTACCGTGGTAGCAATCAACGAACTGGCAGACGCTGCGGGTATCGCGCATCTGTTGAAGTACGATACCAGCCACGGCCGCTTTGCCTGGGATGTGCGCCAGGAGCGCGAAGTCCTGTTTGTGGGCGATGACAGCATTCGCCTGCTGCACGAACCGACCATTGAGGCGCTGCCATGGCGCGAGCTTGGCGTTGATATCGTGCTGGACTGTACCGGCGTATTCGGCTCCCGCGCTGACGGTGAAGCCCACCTCGCGGCAGGGGCGAAAAAAGTGCTGTTCTCGCACCCTGGCGGCAACGATCTCGATGCTACCGTCGTTTATGGCGTTAACCATGAACTGGTCGAAGACAGCCACCGCATCGTCTCCAACGCCTCCTGCACCACAAACTGTATTATTCCGATTATTAAACTGCTGGATGAAGCGTTTGGCATTGAGTCCGGGACGGTCACGACCATCCACTCGGCGATGCACGATCAGCAGGTTATTGACGCCTATCACCCCGATTTACGACGCACCCGCGCGGCGAGTCAGTCGATCATTCCGGTGGATACGCGTCTTGCAGCCGGTATCACGCGTATTTTCCCACAGTTCAATGACCGTTTTGAGGCCATTGCGGTGCGTGTACCGACGATAAACGTCACGGCAATTGATTTAAGCGTCACGGTCAAAAATTCGGTAAATGCATGTGAAGTCAACCACTTGCTGCAAAAAGCGGCACAGGAAGCATTTCATGGTATAGTTGACTATACGGAATTACCGTTGGTCTCTACTGATTTTAACCACGATCCGCACAGTGCAATCGTCGACGGCACGCAAACGCGGGTCAGTGGGCAACATCTGATTAAAACTCTAGTCTGGTGTGATAACGAATGGGGCTTTGCCAACAGGATGCTCGATACCACGTTGGTTATGGCTCAATGGATTTCAGGTAAGGCGCACGTTGCGTCTGCAAAACTTTAAGAATCAACGAGAGGATTCACCATGTCTGTAATTAAGATGACCGATCTGGATCTGGCGGGCAAACGCGTTTTCATCCGTGCCGATCTGAACGTGCCGGTTAAAGACGGGAAAGTCACCAGCGATGCACGTATCCGTGCTTCTCTGCCGACCATTGAACTGGCTCTGAAACAGGGCGCTAAAGTCATGGTTACTTCTCACCTGGGTCGTCCGACCGAAGGCGAGTACAACGAAGAATTCTCTCTGCTGCCAGTTGTTAACTACCTGAAAGACAAACTGTCTAACCCGGTTCGTCTGGTAAAAGATTACCTGGACGGCGTAGAAGTTGCCGCGGGTGAACTGGTTGTGCTGGAAAACGTTCGCTTCAACAAAGGCGAGAAAAAAGACGACGAAGCGCTGTCCAAAAAATACGCCGCACTGTGCGACGTGTTCGTGATGGACGCATTCGGTACTGCACACCGTGCGCAGGCTTCTACTCACGGTATCGCTAAATTTGCTGACGTTGCCTGTGCAGGCCCGCTGCTGGCAGACGAACTGGAAGCGCTGGGTAAAGCCCTGAAAGAACCTGCTCGTCCAATGGTTGCTATCGTTGGCGGTTCTAAAGTTTCTACCAAACTGACCGTGCTGGACTCCCTGTCCAAAATTGCTGACCAGCTGATCGTTGGCGGCGGCATCGCGAACACCTTCGTGGCAGCTCAAGGCCACAACGTCGGTAAATCCCTGTACGAAGCAGACCTGGTTGATACCGCGAAAGAACTGCTGACCCGCTGCGATATCCCGGTACCAACCGACGTTCGCGTTGCGACCGAGTTCTCCGAAACCGCGACTGCAACCCTGAAGTCCGTGAACGACATCAAAGACGAAGAGCAGATTCTGGATATGGGCGATGTTTCCGCTGAGAAACTGGCTGAAATCCTGAAAAACGCGAAAACCATTCTGTGGAACGGCCCGGTCGGCGTGTTCGAATTCCCTAACTTCCGTAAAGGGACCGAAATCGTTGCTCGCGCTATCGCAGACAGCGAAGCCTTCTCTATCGCAGGCGGCGGCGACACTCTGGCGGCTATCGACCTGTTCGGTATCGCAGACAAAATTTCCTACATCTCTACCGGCGGCGGCGCATTCCTCGAGTTCGTGGAAGGCAAAGTACTGCCAGCTGTAGCGATGCTCGAAGAGCGCGCTAAGAAGTAATTCCTACGGGCAGGGTATCCTGCCCGTTGATTTATTGCCGCCCGGCAAGATTCAGGACGGTGATTCGATTTTTCCAAGGCCTACAGGACACATCAACATGTCTAAAATTTTTGATTTCGTAAAACCAGGTGTTGTAACTGGCGACGACGTACAGAAAATCTTCCAGGTAGCAAAAGAGAACAACTTTGCTCTGCCAGCCGTTAACTGCGTCGGTACCGACTCTATTAACGCCGTTCTGGAAACCGCTGCGAAAGTAAAATCTCCGGTTATCGTTCAGTTCTCCAACGGCGGTGCTGCTTTCATCGCTGGTAAAGGCGTGAAAACTGATGTTCCACAGGGTGCTGCTATCCTGGGTGCAATCTCTGGCGCGCACCACGTTCACCAGATGGCTGAACATTACGGTGTTCCGGTTATCCTGCACACTGACCACTGCGCTAAGAAACTGCTGCCGTGGATCGATGGCCTGCTGGACGCGGGTGAAAAACACTTTGCCGCTACCGGTAAACCACTGTTCTCTTCCCACATGATTGACCTGTCCGAAGAGTCTCTGGAAGAAAACATCGAAATCAGCTCAAAATACCTGGCTCGCATGTCCAAACTGGGCATGACCCTGGAAATCGAACTGGGCTGCACCGGCGGTGAAGAAGACGGCGTGGACAACAGCCACATGGACGCTTCTGCTCTGTATACCCAGCCAGAAGACGTTGATTACGCTTACACCGAGCTGAGCAAAATCAGCCCACGCTTCACCATCGCGGCTTCCTTCGGTAACGTGCACGGCGTGTACAAACCAGGTAACGTGGTTCTGACCCCAACCATCCTGCGCGACTCTCAGGACTATGTTTCTAAGAAACATAACCTGCCGCACAACAGCCTGAACTTCGTCTTCCACGGCGGTTCCGGTTCTTCCGCTCAGGAAATCAAAGACTCCGTAAGCTACGGCGTTATCAAAATGAACATCGATACCGACACCCAATGGGCGACCTGGGAAGGTATTCTGAACTACTACAAAGAAAACGAAGCTTACCTGCAGGGTCAGCTGGGTAACCCGAAAGGCGCTGACCAGCCGAACAAAAAATACTACGATCCACGCGTCTGGCTGCGTTCAGCTCAGAGCTCCATGATCGTTCGCCTGGAGCAGGCATTCAAAGAGCTGAACGCGGTAGACGTTCTGTAATTTGAGTTTAGCCTTGCTTTAGTGAAAACCCGCTTCGGCGGGTTTTTTTATATTCAAATAAAAGTGTAATATTTGCAGGTGTTTTTAATATTAAATCATATTTTTACCTGGCTGGATGAATTAACGGCAATCTGTATAAATTCTCATTTCTGATAACAGCTTACTGACATTTATATGAATTTATTATCACCATAACTTTATTTTATTCAGGATATTTAGGTTGACCTTAATCATATAAATGGCAGATCGCAAAATCATAACTCATTGTTATTTTTGTATTTTATTGTATTCGAGTGCTTATTGAACAAATCATGGTTGAGCAGTTGTGAGTCGCAGCACATAACCTTTAACGGGGAATTCGTAAGATCGCTGCCATCGGCAACTTATTAGGCATGGCGCTTTATGGATAATACGACATTACCTAAAACACAGCACCTGGTCGTATTTCAGGAAGTGGTAAGAAGTGGTTCATTTGGCTCTGCGGCGAAGCAGATGGGTTTGACTCAGCCAGCGGTCAGTAAAATTATCAGCGACATGGAGGCTCTGTTCGGACTGGAGCTTATCATTCGCAAAAATACCGGCGTTCAGCTCACCGTGGCAGGTAAAGTGCTGCTCGGCTACGCCGAGTCTATTACCCGCGAAATGCGCAATATGTGCAACGAAATGAGCAGCCTGGTCGGCAGCGAGGCGGTGGATGTTTCGTTCGGCTATCCTTCACTTATCGGCTTTACTTTCCTGCCGGGCATGATGAAAGCCTTCAAAGAGCTGTACCCTCATGCCGAAGTCTCGATGTTTGAAGCGCAGCTTTGTTCCTTCTTACCGGCAATACGCGACGGCAGGCTGGACTTTGCTATCGGCACGCTCAGCGACGAAATGCTGCTTCAGGATTTACATATTGAGCCGCTGTTCGAATCAGAGTTTATTCTGGTTGCCAGCCGAACACGAACGCGCGGAGGCGCGATGACGCTTCGCTCATTAAGCCATGAGCAGTGGGTGTTGCCTCACACCGAAATGGGCTACTACAGCGAACTCCTGACCATCCTGCAAAAGAACCACATCACCAGCGATAAAATCATCAAAACTGACTCCGTAGTCACCATCTATAACATGGTGCTGACCGCCGGTTTCCTGACGATTATTCCCCGTGAAATGATCGCCCCCTTTGGTTCTCAGGAGTTTATTCAGGTTCCCTTAACGGATGAACTGCCTGTAGCACGCTATGCCGCGGTATGGTCAAAAAATTGCCGAATAAAAAAATCAGCCGCCACGTTGGTCGAATTAGCCAGAGTGCATTCAGTACGTAATCAATATCAATTTAATAAATTAACGGTGGTGGCTTAGCAAAACTAACCAACTCGCTTTTTATTATTAATTAACCAAGGGCGGCGAATTGCATCTATTTGCCATCTCTAATATTGCATTTTTAATGCAGAGGTCAACATGCATATCGACAACGAACTTCCTGTCACTTTTAACGATGTTCTCGAAGCGAAAAAAAGAATATCTGGATTTGTGTATAAAACCGGGATGCCTCGCTCTAATTATCTTAGCGAATGCTGTAAAGGTGACATCTATTTAAAATTTGAAAATATGCAGCGCACCGGCTCGTTTAAAATGCGCGGCGCATTCAACAAGCTTAGCTCGCTGAGCGAAGAGGAAAGAGCCCGGGGCGTCGTGGCCTGCTCAGCGGGGAATCATGCCCAGGGCGTTTCATTGTCCTGTGCGCTTCTCGGTATCAACGGCAAGGTGGTGATGCCAAAAGGGGCACCAAAGTCGAAGGTCGCCGCCACCACAGATTATTCGGCTCAGGTCATTATCCACGGCGACAATTTTAACGAAACCATCGCTAAGGTTAGCGAGATTGTTGAAACCGAAGGGCGCATCTTTATCCCACCTTTTGATGATGAAAAAGTGATTGCCGGGCAGGGCACGATTGGCCTGGAGATCCTTGAAGATCTATACGACGTCGATAATGTGATTGTGCCTATTGGCGGCGGTGGCCTGATTGCCGGGATTGCGGTAGCGATTAAATCCATTAACCCAACGATTAATATTATTGGCGTGCAGGCAGAAAACGTTCACGGCATGGCCTCTTCTTTCCGTACTGGCGAAATTACCGCGTATCGAGCAAGCAGCACGTTGGCTGACGGTTGTGACGTCGCTCGCCCAGGGGCGTTAACCTTCGAAATCGTTAAAAAATTAGTCACCGATATTATTTTGGTCAGCGAAGAAGAGATCAGAAATAGCATGGTGGCACTTATTCAGAGAAACAAAATTGTCACCGAGGGGGCCGGTGCGCTTGCCTGTGCTGCTTTATTAAGCGGCAAGCTTGACCATTATATTAAAGGCCGGAAAACCGTGAGTATTATTTCTGGCGGAAATATTGATTTGTCTCGCGTCTCTGAAATTACTGGCACCGCGGAAGCCTGCCTGAGTTAAATAAGGATCTTCATTATGAGTAATGCAGAAACAACCCTTGTTGGTCAAAAAGAATCCTCCCTGTGGCGTAAGTCCGATACCACCTGGACTCTCGGCCTGTTTGGCACCGCCATCGGCGCGGGAGTACTGTTTTTCCCGATTCGCGCGGGCTATGGCGGCCTGATCCCAATACTGATCATGCTGGTTCTGGCCTACCCAATCGCTTTCTTCTGCCACCGGGCGCTGGCGCGGCTGTGCCTTTCCGGCAGTAACCCATCGGGAAATATCACCGAAACCGTAGAGGAGCATTTTGGTAAAACCGGCGGGGTGGTTATCACCTTCCTGTACTTCTTTGCTATTTGCCCGCTGCTGTGGATTTACGGCGTCACCATCACTAACACCTTCATGACCTTCTGGGAAAACCAGCTTCAGCTTATGCCGCTAAATCGTGGGCTGGTCGCGCTGTTGCTGCTGATGTTGATGGCCTTTGTCATCTTCTTCGGCAAGGATCTGATGGTGAAGGTGATGAGCTATCTCGTTTTCCCGTTCATCGCGAGCCTGATTATTATTTCCCTGTCGCTGATCCCTTACTGGAATTCGGCGGTTATCGAGCAGGTGAATCTGAGTGAAATCGCCTTGACCGGGCATGACGGCATTCTGGTGACGGTGTGGCTCGGTATCTCCATCATGGTGTTCTCCTTTAACTTCTCGCCGATTGTCTCTTCTTTTGTAGTGTCGAAGCGCGAAGAGTACGAAGCGGATTTCGGAAAAGCCTATACCGAAGATAAGTGCTCAAAAATCATCTCACGTGCCAGCATGTTGATGGTCGGCGTGGTGATGTTCTTCGCCTTCAGCTGCCTGTTCACGCTGTCGCCGCAGAACATGGCTGAAGCGAAAGCGCAGAACATTCCGGTGCTGTCCTACCTCGCTAACCATTTCTCTTCGCTGTCCGGTTCTAAGTCTACTTTTGCCACGGTGCTGGAATACGGCGCGTCGATTATCGCCCTGGTGGCCATTTTCAAATCCTTCTTTGGTCACTACCTGGGTACGCTGGAAGGGCTGAATGGCCTGGTCCTGAAGTTTGGCTATAAGAGCGACAAAACGAAGATTTCTCAGAGCAAACTTAATCTGATCAGCATGGCGTTTATCATGGGGTCAACCTGGGTTGTGGCCTACGCTAACCCCAACATTCTTGACCTGATTGAAGCAATGGGGGCCCCGATTATTGCCTCTCTGCTGTGCCTGCTGCCGATGTACGCTATTCGTAAAGTCCCGGCGCTGAGCAAATATAGAGGCAGAACCGAAAACATCTTCGTTACCGCGATCGGCCTGCTGACGATCCTGAATATCGTATACAAAATCTTGTAATTAATCGTCATAGGCTCAGGATGAGTGAACGTTAATATGAATGAATATCCGGTAATATTAACCATAAATTGCGGTTCATCTTCAGTTAAGTTTTCCGTGCTGGATGAAATTTCCATGGAGCCACTTTTAACGGGGATTTGCGAGGGGATTAATACCAAGGCGACCACGCTGATTGTTAATAGCGGCGAGCCGGTGAAGTTGGCTCATTCCAATTATGAAGATGCGCTGGCGGCAATTGCTCTCGAACTTGAAAAGCGCAACCTGATTGAATGCGTGGCCTATATAGGCCACCGCATTGCGCACGGCGGGGCTATTTTTGGCGAATCGGTATTGCTCACGGATGAGGTTGTGGAGCAAATTCGTGCCGTTTCACCGCTCGCTCCGCTGCACAATTATGCCAACCTTAGCGGCGTCGCCTCTGCCCGGCTGCGCTTTCCTGGCGTGCCGCAGGTCGCGGTATTTGATACCAGTTTTCATCAGACGATTAGCCCGGAAGCCTACCTTTATGGCCTGCCGTACAGCTACTTCAAAGAGCACGGCGTCAGGCGCTATGGGTTCCACGGCACCTCTCACCGCTACGTTTCAATGCAGGCTGCTGAGTTGCCTGAACTGAAAGGCGTCTCATCAGGGCTGGTGATTGCTCATCTGGGTAACGGCGCGTCGGTTTGTGCGGTTGCAGGAGGGCAAAGCGTCGATACCTCTATGGGAATGACGCCGCTGGAAGGGCTCATCATGGGCACGCGGTGTGGCGACGTGGACTTCGGGGCGATGGTGTGGCTGGCAAGGCAAACCGGGCAATCGCTGGATGACCTTGAGCAGGTGGCAAACACCGAATCAGGCCTGCTGGGGCTTTCGGGTATCTCTTCCGACCTGAGGACGCTGGAGAAAGCCTGGCGGGAAGGTGACGCTCGTGCCGAACTGGCGATAAACACTTTTGTGCACCGTATCGCCAGAGCCATAGGCGGGCATGCTACTTCGCTCCCCCGTTTTGACGGTTTAATTTTTACCGGCGGCATTGGCGAAAATTCCGTGCTTATTCGCAGGCTGGTCATTAAACATTTACGCGTATTCGGCATTGATATGGATGAAGAAAAAAACGCGCGGCCTAATTCTGACGGCGAGCGAATTATTTCATCCGAAAGTTCTGCGGTGCTGTGCGCGGTAATTCCTACCAATGAAGAAAAAATGATTGCTTTTGATGCCCGACGGCTGGGGAAAGCCTCTCATTTAGCGGAATTCGCTTAATCTCATTTGTTGTACAGAGGATTGAATTAATGAAAATGGATATTGATATCTCCCATGATAATTATGCTCATGCCTGGCAGCAGTTCCGTGGAGAAAGCTGGCAGCATGAAATTAACGTTCGGGATTTTATCCAGCAAAACTATACGCCGTATGAAGGGGATGATGCATTTCTGACGGGAGCGACGGCGGCTACTACGGCGCTGTGGGAAAAGGTGATGGAAGGCATTCGTGTCGAAAACGCCACCCATGCGCCGGTAGACTTTGACAGCAACGTCGCTACTTCAATTACCGCTCACGCCCCCGGCTACATTATTCAGGAACGTGAAAAGATCGTTGGCCTGCAGACGGATAAACCATTGAAGCGCGCGCTGCATCCTTTTGGCGGCATCAATATGATCAAAAGCTCGTTTGAAGCTTATGGTCGAAAAATGGATCGCGAGTTCGAATACCAGTTTACCGAATTACGCAAAACCCATAATCAGGGCGTGTTCGACGTTTATTCGCCGGATATTCTGCGCTGCCGCAAGTCCGGCGTTTTAACGGGATTACCGGACGGCTACGGGCGTGGCCGAATCATCGGGGATTATCGCCGCGTGGCGCTGTATGGTATCGGCTATCTGGTCCGCGAGCGCGAGCTACAGTTTGCCGATCTGCAGCAGAAGCTGGAGCGTGGGGAGGATCTTGAAGCGACGATTCGCCTGCGTGAAGAGCTGGCGGAACATCGCCACGCGTTACTGCAAATTCAGGAAATGGCCGCAGGCTACGGCTTTGATATCTCGCGACCTGCAGGCAACGCTCAGGAGGCGATTCAGTGGCTGTATTTTGCCTATCTGGCGGCGGTGAAGTCGCAAAACGGCGGGGCGATGTCGCTTGGGCGTACCGCGACCTTTATCGATATTTACATTGAGCGCGATATTAAATCTGGCCTGCTCAACGAGCAGCAGGCGCAGGAATTAATTGACCATTTCATTATGAAAATCCGCATGGTGCGCTTCCTGCGCACGCCGGAGTTTGATTCGCTGTTCTCCGGAGATCCTATTTGGGCCACCGAAGTGTTGGGCGGAATGGGGCTGGACGGTCGTACGCTGGTGACGAAAAGTACCTTCCGCTACCTGAATACGCTGCACACCATGGGGCCTGCGCCAGAGCCTAACCTGACCATTCTATGGTCAGAAGCGCTGCCGGGCGCGTTCAAAGTCTATGCTGCCAGAGTGTCTATCGAAACCTCGTCATTGCAGTATGAAAATGATGATCTGATGCGCAGCGATTTCGACAGTGACGATTACGCTATTGCCTGCTGCGTAAGCCCGATGATCATTGGCAAACAGATGCAGTTCTTTGGTGCTCGCGCCAACCTGGCGAAAACCCTGCTGTACTGCATTAACGGTGGGGTGGATGAAAAGCTGAAGATTCAGGTCGGGCCTAAAACCCCGATGTTGCTCGACGACGTGCTGGACTATGACAAGGTGATGGCCAGCCTTGATAGCTTTATGGACTGGCTGGCGGTGCAGTACGTGACGGCGCTTAATCTCATCCACTATATGCACGATAAATACAGCTACGAAGCGTCGCTGATGGCGCTGCATGACAGGGATGTTTACCGCACGATGGCGTGCGGAATTGCCGGGCTTTCGGTGGCGGTGGACTCGCTTTCGGCTATCAAACACGCGGTGGTTAAGCCAGTGCGTGACCACACCGGATTGGCGGTAGATTTTGTGATTGAGGGCGACTATCCGCAGTACGGCAATAATGACGACCGCGTGGACGCCATTGCCTGTGACCTGGTTGAGCGTTTTATGAAGAAAATTCAGGCGCTGCCCACCTACCGCGACGCGGTGCCGACGCAATCGATCCTGACGATTACCTCCAATGTGGTTTACGGGCAGAAAACGGGCAATACGCCCGATGGGCGCAGGGGCGGAACGCCGTTCGCTCCCGGTGCTAACCCGATGCACGGGCGTGACACTAAGGGGGCCGTGGCCTCGCTGACTTCCGTGGCGAAGCTGCCGTTTAGCTACGCGAAAGACGGCATTTCCTATACGTTTTCCATCGTTCCGGCCGCGCTGGGTAAAGATGACTCCGTTCGTCGCCATAACCTGGTGGGGCTGCTTGACGGTTATTTCCATCACGATGTTAAAACGGAAGGCGGCCAGCACCTGAACGTCAACGTAATGAATCGTGAGATGCTGATGGATGCCATTGAACATCCGGAAAATTACCCGACGCTAACCATTCGAGTTTCCGGCTACGCGGTGCGTTTTAACGCGCTTACCCGCGAGCAGCAGCAGGACGTGATTTCCAGAACCTTCACCCAGGCGCTGTAAGCCGCTAATAAGCCCGGACAGATGTCCGGGTTTTTCCCTTCTTTTGCCGTATTAACACGCAATTCGTGAACAATTTTGTGACCTGCTTGGCACATTCATGCGTTTTTGTTTACCCTTTACGGTCTGAGCTGCCTCTCCAGGCGTAGAAACTTTTCGGACAAGGAACAGTAAATGGAAGATCTCAACGTAGTAGACAGTATTCACAATGCAGGAGGCTGGCTGGCGAGAAATCAGGAGCTCCTGCTCAGTTATGTGGTGAACATCGTTGCCGCAGTTGCCATCCTGATTGTCGGGATGATCGTTGCCCGCCTGATTTCCAGCACGGTGAATCGCCTGATGCTGGCTCGTGGCATAGACAGCACCGTGGCTGATTTCCTCTCCGCGCTGGTACGCTACGGCATTATTGCCTTCACGCTGATTGCGGCCCTGAGCCGGGTTGGGGTGCAAACCGCTTCCGTGATTGCCGTTCTCGGTGCCGCCGGTTTGGCCGTTGGTCTGGCGCTACAGGGCTCGTTGTCCAACCTCGCCGCAGGCGTGCTGCTGGTGACCTTCCGTCCGTTCCGTACCGGCGAGTATGTTGACCTCGGCGGCATTGCAGGCACCGTGCTTAACGTGCAGATCTTCTCCACCACGATGCGCACGGTTGACGGCAAAATCGTGGTGGTGCCAAACGGTAAAATCATCGCCGGCAATATCATCAACTTCTCCCGCGAGCCGGTGCGCCGTAATGAATTTATCATTGGCGTCTCTTACGAGGCTGATATCGACCAGGTTAAGCAGATCCTCACCGATATCGTGAGCCGCGACGAGCGCGTGCTAAAAGATAGAGATATCACGGTGCGTGTTAATGAACTTGGGCCTTCTTCGGTAAACTTTGTGGTGCGTGCCTGGAGTAAGAGCGGCGACCTGCAAAACGTTTACTGGGACGTGCTGGAGCAAATTAAGAAGGGGCTGGATGCCAACGGCATCGGCATTCCTTACCCGCAAATGGACGTTCACGTTCGTAAAACGAACGACGCTGAAAACGCATAATCCTCAAGGCCAGCTTCCGCTGGCCTTATTTTTGCCTCTGGTGATTAGTAATTCTTATTAGTGATTAATAATATCCATTTCCTCTAATAATTTTTGCGCATTACACTCACGCCAAATGATGAATATTTGAAGGGTGTGCAGCGTGTTAGCTTATTATTTTCAAGGTATTGCATTGGGGGCGGCGCTGATTCTTCCGCTGGGGCCGCAAAATGCTTTCGTGATGAATCAGGGCATTCGTCGTCAGTATCATTTGATGATCGCCTCGCTGTGCGCGCTGAGCGACATCATTCTCATATGCGGCGGGATTTTTGGCGGCAGTGCCATCCTGATGCAGTCTCCCTGGCTGCTGGCGCTGGTCACGTGGGGCGGAGTGGCGTTTCTGCTGTGGTACGGTTGGGGCGCGCTGCGCACGGCGATGAGCAGCAATGTGGAACTAGCCTCGGCAGAGGTACTCAAGCAGGGGCGCTGGAAAATCGTCGTCACTATGCTGGCTGTCACCTGGCTCAACCCGCACGTTTATCTGGATACATTTGTGGTGCTTGGTAGCCTGGGTGGCCAGCTTGCTGATGAAGCGAAACGCTGGTTTGCTTTGGGCACCATCAGCGCCTCTATTCTCTGGTTTTACGGTCTGGCAATGCTTGCCGCCTGGCTTGCGCCACGTCTGCGCACGGCGAAAGCCCAGCGTATTATTAATGGCGTCGTTGGCGTTGTGATGTGGGTTATCGCGGCTCAGCTGGCCAGAGATGGCGTGCAGCATATCGCGGCGCTCGTGGGCTAATTCGCCATAATCTGATAGACAAGTTACTATTACAGGCTAAGCTTGCTGGCAGACGCCGGGAGTTTCTCGATCGGCGTAATCACAGTGGAACGTAGCACGGAGGAGTTACAGTGAAGTTTAAAATTTTAGCATTAGCCGCGTTAATGGGATTAGGTTCTGTTTCTGTACAGGCAGGCGAGTTGCCAAACGGGCCGCACGTGGTCACCTCCGGGACAGCCAGCGTCGATGCAGTACCTGATATCGCCACGCTCGCCATCGAAGTCAATGTGACCGCTAAGGACGCAGCTTCCGCCAAAAAACAGGCTGACGATCGCGTGGCGCAATATCTGACCTTCCTGCAGAAAAATGGCGTAGAGAAGAAGGACATCAATGCCGCCAACCTGCGCACACAGCCAGAATATGATTACCTGAAAGACGGTAAAACCCAGTTGAAGGGCTACCGTGCGGTACGCCAGGTGGAAGTCACTCTGCGTCAGCTGGATAAAATGAACGAACTGCTTGATGGTGCGCTGAAGTCCGGCCTGAACGAAATCCGTTCCGTGTCCCTGGGCGTTGCACATCCGGAAGAATACAAGGATAAAGCACGTAAAGAAGCGATTACCGATGCGACCCGTCAGGCGAAGCTGTTGGCAGAAGGCTTTAACAGCAAGCTGGGGCCGGTATACAGCGTGCGTTACCACGTTTCTAACTACCAGCCAGCGCCGATGGTTCGCATGATGAAAGCGAACGCAGCAGCGCCGGCTTCCGCTCAGGATACCTACGATCAGCAGACTATTCAGTTTGACGACCAGGTTGATGTGGTGTTTGAACTGCAGGGCGCACAGACTCCGGCTGCTCCTGCTCAGTAAGATTTGATCTTCACCTTAACCCTCGCCGTTCCAGGCGAGGGTTAATCAAAGCGTTATTCCGTATCCTGCCTCAATACCTTATGCCCGTACTCCAGCAAAGCATCCGTCACGTTACGCATCATGCGGCTTTCAGGCGCAAAGCGGTGCCAGTAAAGCATGCGTCGCTGCAGCAGGCCCGGCGTCAGGTCGATTAATTCGCCGCTATTCAACTCGCGCTCAATTTGCAGATGCGGGATCATACAGCAGGTTGTGCCCTGGCGAGCCAGCTGCACAAAGGCTTCCGAAGAGTTAACGATATGACATGGCACGCTGCCCGGCGACAGGTCAAAGTTCTGCTGTAAAAACGCCTGATGCATGTCGTCGAGATGATCGAACGCAACGGCGGGGGCTTTAAGCAGGGCTGAACGCGTGACGCCGTTAGGGAAATAGCGTTCGGCAAAATCTTTCGACCCAACAAACAGGTAGTCCAGCGCGCCCAGGCGATCCACCAGGCAGCTCGGCAGCGGCTGAGGCTGAATGGAAACCGCCCCGACCACTTCACCACGGCGCAGGCGTTCCTGAGTCCGGGTTTCATCTTCAACCTGAAGATTCAGGCGAATAGGCGAGTCGGCTAATACCGGCGCCAGAGCCGGCAGCAGCCAGGTTGCCAGGCTGTCGGCGTTGACCGCCAGGGAAAGCAGCAGCGGCGTGGAGCCGGTTTGCTCGTCGCCCAGCCACTCTTCTTCCAGCAGCTCAACCTGGCGTAAAAGCGCCAGCAGTTTTTGGCCCTGCTCGGTAGGACGAGGCGGCACGGTGCGCACCAACAATGGCTGGCCGAACATCGTTTCCAGTTGCTTAATACGTTGTGAGACGGCCGACTGAGTAATGCACAGCTTCTGCGCCGCACGCTCAAATCCTCGTTCACGAATTACCGCATCCAGCGCCTGCAGCGTTCTGTAGTCCGGGCGTTTCATTGTTGTTCTTTTGCTCCTGATTTTGTCGGGCAATCACTATGACATAAATTTGCCGTTGATTCAGACCAAATCGGCGAGCGGTGATTTCGTTCGAACGTGATGACGTTGGCATTGCGGCAAAGCCGGGGACATTTTTCCGATGCATGCTCTATAATGCGCGTCAGTTTCCACATCACAGGCATAAAATTATGACGCAGGATGAACTGAAAAAAGCAGTCGGATGGGCAGCACTCCAGTACGTGCAGCCGGGCACCATTGTGGGCGTGGGCACGGGCTCAACTGCCGCACACTTTATTGATGCTTTGGGCACCATCAAACACCAGATTGAAGGCGCTGTTTCCAGCTCCGACGCTTCCACCGCGAAACTGAAAAGCCTTGGGATTACCGTTTTCGATCTCAATGAGGTGGACTCATTAGGCGTTTATGTTGACGGTGCCGATGAGATTAACAACCAGATGCAGATGATCAAAGGCGGCGGTGCGGCCCTGACCCGCGAGAAAATCATCGCTTCGGTAGCAGAGAAGTTTGTCTGCATCGCGGACTCGTCCAAGCAGGTCGATATTCTTGGTAACTTCCCGCTGCCGGTTGAGGTTATCCCGATGGCGCGCAGCGCCGTAGCGCGTGAGCTGGTGAAGCTGGGCGGCCGCCCGGAATATCGCCAGGGCGTGGTAACGGACAACGGTAACATCATTCTGGATGTGCATGGTCTAAGCATCATGGAGCCGATGAAGCTGGAAAATACCATCAACGGTATGCCTGGCGTGGTGACCGTGGGTCTGTTTGCGAACCGCGGCGCGGATGTGGCGCTGATCGGCACCGCAGACGGCGTGAAAACCATCGTGAAATGATCTGACCGGGGCGCATCCCGCGCCCCAAAAATCCGTATAAAAAATGACAAATTATTTTAACGGCATATTTGGTGACATATATCACATTTTGGTAACAGTCCTGTGATTCATTCCTGGTTCTTCCTCCCTCCCAGCATTTTATTCTGACACCTGCCGCCTTATTCCCTCCTGACGAGACGGCGACGCAATCGTTCATATTGCCCCAAACGTAGATTTTGATATTTTGACAGAAGGGTAACTTATAGGCGGTGGCGCATCACCGCCCAGAAACGAACACAACAGCACAGAAATAGGGTCGGGGAAATGGCAAAAGTATCACTGGATAAAGACAGAATTAAATTCCTGCTTGTCGAAGGCGTGCACCAAAAAGCGGTGGATAATCTTCGCGCGGCGGGATACACCAACATTGAGTTTCATAAAGGCGCGCTGGATTCCGAAGCGCTGAAAGAGTCGATCCGTGATGCTCACTTCATTGGCCTGCGTTCCCGCACCCATTTGACCGAAGAGATCTTTGCCGCAGCCGAGAAGCTGGTGGCGGTGGGCTGTTTCTGCATTGGGACAAACCAGGTTGACCTGGACGCCGCCGCGAAGCGTGGGGTTCCGGTGTTCAACGCCCCGTTCTCTAACACCCGTTCCGTTGCTGAGCTGGTCATTGGCGAACTGCTGCTGCTGCTGCGCGGTATTCCAGAGGCTAACGCCAAAGCGCACCGTGGCGTGTGGAACAAGCTGGCCGTGGGTTCTTACGAGGCTCGTGGTAAAAAGCTGGGCATTATCGGTTACGGCCACATCGGCACGCAGCTGGGGATCCTGGCTGAATCTTTGGGAATGCACGTTTACTTCTACGACATCGAGAACAAGCTGCCGCTGGGTAACGCCACTCAGGTTCAGCATCTTTCCGACCTGCTGAATATGAGCGATGTGGTGAGTCTCCACGTGCCTGAAAACGCCTCGACCAAAAACATGATTGGCACTAACGAACTGGCGCTGATGAAGCCGGGTTCGCTGCTGATCAACGCTTCTCGCGGCACGGTGGTGGATATTCCTGCTCTGTGCGGCGCGCTGTCCAGCAAACACCTGTCCGGTGCGGCCATCGACGTCTTCCCGACCGAACCTGCGACTAACAGCGATCCGTTTAACTCACCTCTGTGCGAGTTCGACAACGTTATCCTGACGCCACACATCGGCGGCTCGACTCAGGAAGCGCAGGAAAACATTGGCCTGGAAGTGGCGGGCAAGCTGGCGAAATACTCTGATAACGGCTCTACGCTGTCTGCGGTTAACTTCCCTGAAGTTTCTCTGCCGCTGCACGGGGGTACAACCAGCCGTCTGCTGCATATTCATGAGAACCGTCCGGGGATCCTGACCGCGCTTAACCAGATCTTTGCCGAGCAGGGCATCAACATTGCCGCTCAGTTCCTGCAGACTACGCCGCACATGGGCTACGTCGTGATTGATATTGATGCGCCGGAAGATGTTGCGGAGAAAGCGCTGAAATCAATGAAAGCAATTCCGGGCACCATCCGCGCCCGCCTGCTGTACTGATAGACGAGGCTGCCTCTTCCTCTGATGGGGAAGGGGCATTACCACTGCCAGAGGCGCGACGGTGTGATTACGGCTGGTAAAGGGATATCCCACTGCTCGACTGGCAATGCATCCACCTGCTGGCAATCGTGAGCCAGGCCAACCGGGTAAAGGCCGTACTGCTGCCAATTCTGTAGCGTTCTGTCGTAAAACCCGCCGCCCATCCCCAAACGCTGTCCGGTTTCATCAAAGGCAACCAGAGGCGTAACCAGCACGTCCAGCCTATTCAGCGGCAACACGTCGCGAACGTCCAGCTTAGGTTCTAGAATTTTCAGGCGATTAGTGACCAGATTGCTTTGCGGCGTATAGCGCAAAAAAAGCAGGTTACCGGCGCTAAAAGGGTGAAGAACCGGAAGGTAAACCTCTTTTCCCGCCTGCCACAGTGCTTCAATCAGCGGCGTGGTATCAAGCTCGCCGTCGAAGGAAAGAAACAGTGCCACGGTTTTCGCGTCAAGAACCGGCTCAAACGCCAGCATGCGTTCAGCGGCCTGTAGGGCAAAAGTTTGTTGTTCAGCGGGAGTGAGTGACCGACGTCGCTGCCGGATTGTCTGGCGAATGTTCTGACGAAGCGTTGAGGTTAACGGGATATGCGTCATGATGGCTGGGTAGTAAAGAGGGAATCTCCGAGATGCCGCCGCAGGCTGTAACCCTTGAACCCTTGGTTCAAGGTGAGTGTGTCGTCATGGTTTTCAGGCTTCTCGGACGGACCGAGCATGCTCACCAACCGCGGAGCGCCACACTCTTGTGGTATGAAATATCGGCTCAGGGGACTGGCCCGCTTGCAAACATCTCAGAGAAATTTTGTCTTCGAAGTTACTCTACCATAGTCAACTGCGAAGTGTTATTCAAACTTTGGACCCTGTCGGTCTGCGATGCGACCTTGCTCAAGCAATGCTTGTTCGATGGTCTGCTGTAGCATCCGAATACGCTCTTCCATGTTGGCGGCGTAGTCACGGGTTTTCGACTTTTCCTGAGTCAGCTCGTAGCAAATGTTCAGTGCTGCGATAAAGACCAGCTGCTCGGTATTTGTGACTCTAGTGCGAACTTTTAAATCTTGCAACCGCTGATTCAGCTCTTCCGCAGCCTGATTCAGCGCATCCTGTTGTTCAGGCGGACAATTCACGCGCAATGAACGACCGAAAATTTGAATATCGACTGGTTGTGCAGACATGCTACCTTCCTGCTGTTTACTCGCCTGCCTTAACGCTACCGGCCCCGGTAGCGGAAGGGGCGCCACTATAGCTATCCCGATATCAAGATACAAGCCCTTTTCTGGTATCTGCGGGGGTCCTGGTGGTAGCATAACACACACTATTCCTGCCAACGATGACGAATGCGCATGTCAATACAGAACGCAATGCCTGACTACGACTTAGTCGGTCAACTTTTGAACCAACAGGGTGTGGGCCTGACGCCTGCAGAAATGCACGGCTTAATCAGCGGCATGCTGTGCGGCGGTAACAACGATACCAGCTGGCAAACGCTGCTGCATGACCTGACTAACGAAGGCCTCGCCTTTAGCCAGAATCTGGCGGACCCGTTGCGTAATATGCACGGTGCCATTGGCGACGCGCTGGAAGACGAAGGCTTCCTGTTCCAGCTTTACCTGCCGGATGGGGATGATGTCTCCGTCTTCGATCGTGCCGATGCGCTTTCCGGCTGGGTAAACCACTTCCTGTTGGGCCTCGGCGTGATGCAGAGCAAGCTGGATAAAGTCACCGGCGAAACCGGCGAAGCGATTGACGATCTGCGTAATATTGCCCAGTTGGGCTATGACGAGGACGAAGATCAGGAAGAGCTGGAAATGTCCCTCGAAGAGATTATTGAGTATGTACGTGTTGCTGCACTGCTGTGCCACGACACCTTTACTCATGCGGCACCGACCGCACCAGAGGTACGCAAGCCAACGCTCCACTAACGATAAAAATGTCAGGAGGTGTGATGAATCAGCAGGAATTTCTCCGTCGCCGTCAGGCGTTACTGGCTAAAATGGCCCCCGGCAGCGCTGCGCTTATCTTTACCGCGCCCGAAGTTATCCGTAATGCGGATAGCGAGTATGCCTATCGGCAGAGCAGCGATTTTTGGTACTTCACCGGTTTTAACGAGCCGGAAGCGGTGCTGGTGCTCATTAAAAGTGACACATCACATAACCACAGCGTGCTGTTTAACCGCGTGCGGGATAAAAGCGCTGAGATCTGGTCTGGTCGTCGACTTGGCCAGGAAGCTGCACCGCAGAAGCTGGGTGTGGATCGCGCGCTGGCCTTTACGGAAATCGACGAACAGCTACACCTCCTGTTAAACGGTCTGGACGTGGTTTACCACGCACAGGGCGAGTACGAATACGCAGACAGCATCGTGTTTGCCGCGCTGGATAAGCTACGTCGCGGTTCGCGTCAAAACCTGGCCGCGCCAGCAACGCTGACGGACTGGCGCCCGACGGTGCACGAACTGCGCCTCTTCAAATCAGAAGAGGAAATTGCAGTTATGCGCCGCGCCGGGGAAATCACCGCGCTGGCGCATACTCGTGCCATGCAGGCCTGCCGTCCGGGAATGTTTGAATATCAGCTCGAAGGGGAAATTCATCACGAATTTACTCGCCATGGCGCGCGTTATCCTTCGTACACCACCATCGTCGGCGGCGGTGAAAACGGCTGTATTCTGCATTACACCGAAAACGAAAGTGAGCTGCGCGACGGCGATCTGGTGCTGATTGACGCCGGATGTGAATACCAAAGCTATGCCGGAGACATCACGCGTACCTTCCCGGTCAATGGGAAGTTCAGCACGGCACAGCGTGAGATTTACGACATTGTCCTGGAATCCCTCGAAACTTCGCTAAAACTCTACCGTCCAGGCACCTCCATGCAGGAAGTGACGGCGGAAGTCGTACGCATCATGGTTAAAGGGCTGGTGAAACTGGGCATTCTCAAAGGCGATGTCGATCAGCTTATTGCCAGCAATGCTCACCGCGCCTTCTTTATGCATGGCCTGAGCCACTGGCTGGGGCTCGACGTTCATGACGTTGGCTCTTACGGCCAGGACAAGTCGCGCGTGCTCGAGCCGGGCATGGTTATTACCGTTGAGCCGGGGCTTTATATCGCGCCGGATGCGGACGTGCCTGCGCAGTACCGTGGCATTGGCATCCGCATTGAGGACGACATCGTTATCACCAAAGACGGCAATGAAAATCTGACCGCCAGCGTGGTGAAATCGGCAGACGATATCGAAGCGCTGATGGCTGCGGCGCGTCAGCAATGAGCGTAATCATTGTTGGCGGCGGGATGGCCGGGGCGACGCTTGCGCTGGCTATCTCAACGCTCACTCGCGGCAAGCTACCGGTTAGCCTGATTGAAGCCGTAGCGCCGGATTCCACCGCGCATCCGGGGTTTGATGCTCGCGCGATTGCGTTAGCAAAAGGCACCTGCCAACAGCTTGACCGCATTGGTATCTGGCCTGCTATTGCCGACTGTGCAACGGCGATTAAAACCGTGCACGTTAGCGATCGGGGCCACGCCGGGTTTGTCACGCTTGAAGCGGAAGATTATCAGATTGATGCGCTCGGGCATGTGGTGGAGCTGCATGACATCGGGCTGCGCCTGTTTGGCCTGCTGCGTAAGGCGCCGGGCGTAACGCTGCATTGTCCACAACGTGTGGCGTCTTTCTCCCGGAATGAACATCGCGTAAACGTTGTGCTGGATAATGGCGTCGAGCTGCAGGGTAACGTGCTGGTCGCGGCGGATGGCACTCGCTCTAAGCTTGCCGCGCAGTGCGGCGTGACCTGGCAGCCGCAAAGCTATCATCAGGTTGCAGTCATCGCCAACGTCACCACCTCCGAGCCCCATAACGGGCGGGCGTTTGAGCGCTTTACCGAGCACGGGCCGATTGCCATGCTGCCGATGTCTGACGGGCGCTGTTCGCTGGTGTGGTGCCACGCGCTGGAGGCTCGTGCAGAAGTTGAACGCTGGAGCGAAGCCGAGTTTTGCCAGCAGCTGCAGCGTGCCTTTGGCTGGCGGCTCGGGAAAATTACCCATGCGGGCGTGCGCCATCACTATCCGCTGGCGCTGACGACGGCCTCGCAGACAGTTTCTCATCGCCTGGCGCTGGTCGGTAATGCCGCGCAAACGCTGCATCCAATAGCCGGTCAGGGCTTTAACCTCGGCCTGCGTGACGTCATGTCTTTGGCCGAAGGATTAGCACAGGCGCACGCCACAGGCACCGATGTCGGCAGCTTCCCGGTGCTTGCGGCCTGGCAGCAGCGTCGTGCCGCAGATAAAGCCGCGACCATTGGCGTTACCGACGGGCTGGTTCAGCTGTTTGCTAACCGCTGGGCACCGCTGGTGGCGGGCCGTAATCTTGGCCTGATGGCGATGGAACATTTTACCCCGGCACGAGACGTGCTGGCTCAGCGCACCCTGGGTTGGGTGGCGCGTTAAAGGAGAGTCAATTTGCAAAGCGTAGATGTGGCGATTGTCGGCGGCGGCATGGTGGGGCTGGCGGTAGCCTGTGGGCTCCAGGGCAGCGGCCTGCGCGTTGCGGTCATTGAAAGCCACCTTCCTCAGCCGCTTGCGCCTGATGCCGCGCCTGAACTGCGTGTTTCGGCGATCAATGCGGCCAGTGAAAAACTGCTGACGCACCTTGGCGTGTGGCCAAAAATTAGCGAGCGGGCCAGCTGCTATCACGGGATGGAAGTCTGGGAGCGAGACAGCTTCGGGCAAATCGCCTTTGACGACAAGAGCTTTGGTTTTAGCCATCTTGGGCACATCATTGAAAACTCGGTGATCCACCAGGCGCTTTGGCAGCGGGCGGAGCAATGCAGCGACATCACCCTGATGGCACCGGCGGAAATTAACCAGGTTGCCTGGGGCGAAAACGAAGCGTTTCTGACCCTCAAAGACGGCGCGATGCTGACCGCACGGCTGGTCGTCGGCGCTGATGGTGCCAACTCCTGGCTGCGCGATAAAGCAGACATTCCGCTGACGTTCTGGGACTACAATCACCACGCGCTGGTGGCAACGATTCGCACCGCCGAACCGCATCAGGCTGTCGCCAGGCAGGCGTTTCACGGAGAAGGTATTCTGGCGTTTCTGCCGCTCTCTGACCCGCATCTGTGCTCGATTGTCTGGTCGCTGCCGCCGGAAGAAGCGGCGCGTATGCAGCAGGTGGACGATGAAGCCTTTAATCAGGCGCTTTCCGTAGCCTTTAATATGCGCCTCGGGCTGTGCACCGTGGAAAGCGAGCGCCGCGTCTTCCCGCTGACGGGGCGTTATGCCCGCAGCTTTGCCGGTCATCGCCTGGCGCTGGTGGGCGATGCCGCCCATACCATTCATCCGCTGGCCGGGCAGGGCGTCAACCTGGGCTTTATGGATGCCGCAGAATTGATTGCCGAAATCCGTCGCCTGAATCTTGAGGGCAAAGACTTCGGGCAGCATCTCTACCTGCGTCGCTATGAGCGCAGCCGCAAGCACAGTGCGGCGGTCATGCTTGCCAGCATGCAGGGGTTCCGCGACCTGTTTGCCGGCAGCAACCCGGCGAAAAAGCTGCTGCGGGATATCGGCCTGAAGCTTGCCGACACGCTGCCGGGCGTGAAGCCCCAACTGATCCGTCAGGCGATGGGGCTGCAAGATCTGCCGTCCTGGCTACGTTGAATCTCTAAGTGATAACCCCGTCACATTTCCCTTCCCGATGACCGGGAAGGGCACCTTCGCCCTCGTTTGAAATATTCTAATCTCAGGACAAATCTCGGATTACATTTTCTAATCTTACAATTTTAGCGATGTAGTTAATTTGTTTCTGAAATGGTCGTAAATGTTAGCTAGTGCTAAATTCGACATTAAATACCTGCTGTTAATGTGGGGTGTATCGCATTTTTTCAGTGAATTACTCTGCACACTTCCTCTCCCATTTTGGTCATAAGCTAATGCAATGACCGTTTTTCGCTTATGGTTTACGCCCCCGTTCGGTGGTAAGTTCAGGTCAAAGGTAACGTTTGCGTCGCTATCGGGGAACGGTGGCGGTGCCGGGTTTCGTCTGACGGTTGGCAAAGCCAAATCCGCTTTGCAACCAGATGGTTAAAGAGGAAAAGATGACTCAACAGACCCCCTTATTTGAACAGCACACGCTTTGTGGCGCCCGCATGGTTGATTTCCACGGCTGGATGATGCCGCTGCACTACGGCTCACAAATTGATGAACACCACGCGGTACGCACCGACGCCGGTATGTTCGACGTTTCCCACATGACCATCGTCGACCTGCAGGGCAGCCGTACCCGCGAATTCCTGCGTTATTTGGTCGCCAATGACGTCGCCAAACTGACTCAGCCAGGCAAAGCGCTTTACACCGCCATGCTTAATGCTTCCGGCGGCGTAATTGATGACCTGATTATCTACTTCTTCACCGAAGACAGCTTCCGCCTCGTTGTTAACTCCGCCACTCGTGAAAAAGACCTTGCCTGGATTAACCAGCATGCCGAGACGTATGGCGTGTCCGTTACCGTGCGCGATGACCTGTCGCTGATTGCCGTTCAGGGCCCGAACGCGAAGGCTAAAGCCGCCACGCTGTTTAGCGAAGAACAACGTAAAGCCGTTGAAGGCATGAAGCCGTTCTTTGGCGTGCAGTCCGGCGATTTGTTCATCGCCACGACCGGCTACACCGGCGAAGCGGGCTATGAAATTGCGATGCCTAACGAAAAGGCCGCAGAGTTCTGGGCGCAGCTGGTTGAAGCCGGCGTTAAGCCTTGCGGGCTGGGCGCTCGCGACACGCTGCGGCTTGAGGCGGGTATGAACCTCTACGGCCAGGATATGGATGAAGGTGTTTCTCCGCTGGCTGCCAATATGGGCTGGACTATCGCCTGGCAGCCGGAAGATCGTGATTTCATCGGCCGTGAAGCGCTGGAAGCGCAGCGCGCCAGCGGCACTGAGCAGCTGGTTGGCTTGATCATGACCGAAAAAGGCGTATTACGTAATGAGCTGCCGGTACGGTTTACCGACGCGCAGGGCAATATCCATGAAGGGGCGATCACCAGCGGCACCTTCTCGCCTACGCTCGGTTATAGCATTGCGCTGGCCCGCGTACCGGCCGGCATCGGTGAAACGGCGATTGTGCAGATCCGCAACCGCGAAATGCCGGTCAAAGTCACCAAACCTATTTTTGTTCGCGCCGGTAAGCCGGTTGCGCTTTAAATTTTGAAATCAGGTATCAGGAGAAAACAATGAGCAATGTGCCGAACGAACTGAAATACAGCAAAGAGCACGAATGGCTGCGTAAAGAAGCTGACGGCAGCTACACCGTGGGCATCACCGAACACGCGCAGGAACTGCTGGGCGACATGGTGTTTGTGGATCTGCCTGAAGTGGGTGCCACCGTTTCTGCCGGCGATGATTGTGCCGTTGCCGAATCCGTGAAAGCGGCTTCTGACATCTACGCCCCAATCAGCGGTGAAATCGTTGCGGTTAACGACGCGCTGAGCGACAGCCCGGAGCTGGTCAACAGCGAGCCTTACGGAGAAGGCTGGATCTTCAAAATTAAAGCCAGCGACGAAGCACAGGTTGCCGCGCTGCTGGATGCTTCTGCCTATGAAGCGCTGTTAGAAGACGAGTAATTTTTAAACCCCTCTCCCCGGCGAGAGGGGAAAACATTTCAGGAATCACCGCTCATGACCCAGTCTTTACGTCAGTTAGAGAATCACGAAGCGTTTATCGACCGTCACATTGGCCCGAACGCGCAGCAGCAGCAAGAAATGCTGGACACCGTCGGGGCGAAGACGCTCAACGACCTGATCACCAGCATCGTTCCGCAGGACATTCAGCTTGCCGAGCCGCCTCAGATTGGCGCCGCTGCGACCGAATTTGCCGCGCTGGCTGAATTAAAAGCCATCGCCAGCCGCAATAAACGCTTCAAAACTTACATTGGCATGGGTTACACCGCGGTACAAACGCCGCCGGTGATTCTGCGTAACATGCTGGAAAACCCGGGCTGGTACACCGCCTACACGCCTTATCAGCCGGAAGTTTCCCAGGGCCGTCTTGAAGCGTTGCTGAACTTCCAGCAGGTCACGCTTGACCTGACCGGCATGGACATCGCTTCTGCTTCGCTGCTTGATGAAGCCACCGCGGCGGCAGAAGCTATGGCGATGGCCAAACGCGTCAGCAAGCTGAAAAACGCTAACCGCTTCTTCGTGGCATCTGACGTTCACCCGCAAACGCTGGACGTTGTGCGCACCCGTGCGGAAACCTTCGGTTTTGACGTCATTGTTGATGACGCAGCGAAAGTGCTGGATCACCAGGATGTGTTTGGCGTGCTCCTGCAGCAGGTTGGCACTACCGGTGAAGTGCATGATTACACCGCGCTGATTGCCGAGCTGAAACAGCGCAAAGTGGTCGTGAGCGTTGCCGCAGACTTTATGTCGCTGGTCATGCTGACCGCACCGGGCAAACAAAGCGCGGACATCGTGTTCGGTTCCGCACAGCGCTTTGGCGTACCGATGGGTTACGGCGGCCCGCACGCGGCGTTCTTCGGCGCACGTGACGAATTTAAGCGTTCCATGCCTGGCCGTATTATCGGCGTCTCCCGCGATGCCGCTGGCCGCACCGCACTGCGCATGGCGATGCAAACCCGTGAGCAGCATATCCGCCGCGAGAAAGCGAACTCCAACATCTGTACTTCTCAGGTTCTGCTGGCGAACATTGCCAGCCTGTATGCGGTCTTCCACGGCCCGGCCGGGCTGAAGCGCATTGCAGGCCGCATTCACCGCCTGACCGACATTCTGGCCGCTGGCCTGCAGCAGAAAGGCCTGGTCCTGCGCCACAAGCACTGGTTCGACACCCTTTGTGTTGAAGTTGCCGATAAAGCCGCCGTGCTGGCGCGTGCCGAAGCGCGTGAAATCAACCTGCGCAGCGACATCCTGAACGCGGTGGGCATCACCCTTGATGAAGCCACCACCCGTGAAGACGTTGTGGCCCTGTTCGACGTGCTGCTGGGCGATGCTCACGGCCTGGACATCGACAAGCTGGATCGCGACGTTGCCAACGACAGCAAATCCATTCCAGCGCCGATGCTGCGCGACGACGAAATTCTGACTCACCCGGTCTTTAACCGTTATCACAGCGAAACCGAGATGATGCGCTACATGCACTCTCTGGAACGCAAAGACCTGGCGCTCAACCAGGCGATGATCCCGCTCGGTTCCTGCACCATGAAGCTGAACGCCGCCGCCGAAATGATCCCGATCACCTGGCCGGAATTTGCTGAACTGCATCCGTTCTGCCCGGCAAACCAGGCTGAAGGTTATCATCAGATGATTGCCCAGCTGTCCGACTGGCTGGTGAAGCTGACCGGTTATGACGCGCTTTGCATGCAGCCGAACTCCGGCGCGCAGGGCGAATATGCAGGCCTGCTGGCTATCCGCCGCTACCACGAAAGCCGCAACGAAGGCAGTCGTAATATCTGCCTGATCCCAAGCTCCGCGCACGGTACCAACCCGGCCTCCGCGCAGATGGCGGGCATGGAAGTGATCGTTGTGGCCTGTGATAAACAAGGCAACATCGATCTGCAGGATCTGCGTGCTAAAGCCGAACAGGCTGGCGAAGCGCTCTCCTGCATCATGGTGACCTACCCGTCGACCCACGGCGTGTATGAAGAAACCATCCGCGAAGTTTGCCAGATTGTTCACCAGTTCGGCGGCCAGGTGTACCTGGACGGGGCGAACATGAATGCCCAGGTCGGGATCACCACGCCGGGCTACATTGGCGCAGATGTTTCGCACCTCAACCTGCACAAAACCTTCTGTATTCCACACGGCGGTGGCGGCCCGGGCATGGGCCCAATCGGCGTGAAAGCACATCTGGCTCCGTTTGTACCGGGCCACAGCGTGGTGCAGATTGAAGAGATGCTGACCCAGCAGGGCGCGGTTTCCGCGGCTCCGTTCGGCAGCGCCTCTATCCTGCCAATCAGCTGGATGTACATCCGCATGATGGGCGCGGATGGCCTGAAGAAAGCCAGCTCCGTGGCGATTCTGAACGCCAACTACATCGCGACTCGCCTCAAGTCCGCTTACCCGGTGCTGTACACCGGCGCGAACGGCCGCGTGGCTCACGAATGTATTCTGGATATTCGTCCGCTGAAAGAAGAAACCGGTATCAGCGAGCTGGACATCGCCAAGCGCCTGATCGACTTCGGCTTCCATGCGCCAACCATGTCGTTCCCGGTGGCGGGCACGCTGATGGTTGAGCCGACCGAATCCGAAGGTAAAGTGGAGCTGGACCGCTTCATCGAAGCCATGCTCTCTATCCGCAGCGAAATTGACCGCGTGGTAGCCGGCGAATGGACGCTGGAAGACAACCCGCTGGTGAACGCGCCGCACACTCAGGACGAAATCGTTGCCGAGTGGGCGCATCCGTACACCCGCGAGCTGGCTGTGTTCCCGGCAGGCCACGGCAACAAATACTGGCCAACCGTGAAGCGCCTCGATGACGTTTACGGCGACCGTAACCTGTTCTGCTCCTGCGTGCCGATGAGCGAGTACGAATAGTTTTAACAACTTGATGAGGGCACTTCGGTGCCCTTTCTTGTTTCTGGAGAAGACACATGAAGATAGCTCTGGTCACCGGCGGCAGCCGGGGAATCGGCAAAGCCACCTCGCTTTTACTGGCCCGGCATGGCTATAAAGTTGTGGTTAACTACCTTCGCAATAAGCAGGCTGCGGACGAAGTGGTGAGTACGATTGTCGCCAGCGGCGGCGAAGCGCTGGCGCTGCGGGCGGATATCGCCGATGAGCTTCAGGTGATGGCGATGTTTGCTGAAATCGATAACGCGTTTGGGCCGGTGACCGCGCTGGTGAACAATGCCGGGATCCTGTTTCAACAATCGACGATTGAAAATCTGACGGCGGAGCGTATTAACCGCGTGCTGGCGACTAACGTTACCGGATATTTTCTCTGCTGCCGGGAAGCGGTGAAACGCATGGCATATCGACACGGCGGGGAAGGCGGGGCGATTGTTAACGTTTCTTCTGCCGCGGCCCGTTTAGGGGCTGCTGGGGAATATGTTGATTATGCAGCGTCTAAAGGGGCGGTTGATACGTTGACCACCGGGCTGGCGGTTGAAGTTGCCGCGCAGGGCATCCGCGTGAACGGCGTGCGGCCTGGCTTTATTTATACCGAAATGCATGCCTCCGGCGGAGAAGCGGGGCGAGTCGATCGGGTGAAAACGGCATTGCCGATGCAGCGCGGCGGCCAGCCGGAAGAAATAGCAGAAACCATTGTTTGGCTGCTGAGCGAGAAGGCTTCTTACGTGACCGGTACGTTTATTGATGCGGCAGGTGGGAAATAAGATCGCTACGCCAGAAGAGGGTGAGACTGGCGTAGCGTAAGGCTTATTGCTTGCTCATGCTGTCTTTAGCCATACCGTCTTTGGCCATGCTGCCTTTGCCCATATGGTCTTTGCTCATGCCGTCTTTCTTCATCCCATCTTTGGACATGCAGTCTTTCTTCATGCCGTCCTTGTTCATGCCATCTTTACAGGTGTGGGTCATTTTGCCCATGCCGTCTTTGGCCATAGAATCTTTGCTCATCGAGTCGGCCGCGTTGGCACCGGCAATCCCGAACAGCATGGTGGAGCACAGCAGGGCAGCGTAGATCTTTTTCATTTTTTGATTCCTTACGTTCACAGTGAGATACAGAGAATTAACTACCGCCGAACCAGTTATAGCCCTGGTCTTCCCAGTAGCCGCCGGGGTAGCGATTAGTGACTTCAATAACCTGAATATGTTTCGGGTTCTTGTAGCCGAGTTTGGTTGGGATGCGCAGTTTCATCGGGTAGCCGTATTTGCGCGGCAGGACTTTGCCATCCCAGGTTAAAGCAATCAGCGTTTGCGGGTGCAGCGCAGTGGCCATATCGATGCTGGTGTAGTAATCATCCGCACATTTAAAGCTGACGTATTTAGCCCGCAGATCCGCGCCAATACCTTTCAGGAACAGGGCAAAGGGCACGCCGCCCCACTTGCCGATGGCGCTCCAGCCTTCAACGCAGATGTGGCGAGTCACTTGGCTCACCTGCGCCATCTGGTGAAGCTGCGCCAGGGTCCAGGGGCGCTTGTCGGTAATCAGTCCGGCAAGCTCAAGGCGATAGCTGTCGCCGTTGATATCCGGCGCTTCATCCTCGCCGTAGAAAGCGTTAAACGGGAAGTTAAGGTCGATCATGCTTTCCGGGTAAACCGGTGCCAGCTGGCTGCCGTTAAACAGCCAGGCCTGAATGCGGTCGTTAAAACGTGAAATCTTGCCGAGCGAGCTTTCAATCGTGGCGTTATCGCTGATATCGCAGCCGGTTAGCATCGCGATGCCGCCGAGCGTTAAGCCCTGCTTTAAAAAACGACGGCGGCCTTCCTGGGTGAGCTGCTTATTAATCAGCTGTGTCGCTTCTTTAATGATCTCGTTTTTATCGCTCATGTTGCTTCCTCAACGGCCACGGAGCATGGCGAGCAACGTGCGGGGTACCAGCGCCACCATCAGTAGATGAACCACCACGAAACCGACCATCGCGGACATGGCATAAAAGTGGATAAACCTCGCCGTGTCGTAGCCGCCAAGCAATTCTCGCAGCAGGGCAAACTGCACGGATTTCCACACGACAAGGCCGGAAACAACCAGCAGCAGGCTGTCGGCGATAACGAACAGATAGGCCGCCTTTTGCACCATGTTGTAATGGCTGAGGTCGGCGTGGGCTAATTTCCCCCGCAGCGCCGCAAAGGCATCCTGGAAGAATTCACGAGGTGAAAGAGGCCAGTATTTCTGCCTGAAGCGGCCGCTGAAGAGATTGCACAGCAGGTAAATCATGCCGTTGACCGCAAACAGCCACATCCCGGCGAAGTGCCACTGCAGCGCGCCGCCCAGCCAGCCGCCGAGGGTAAGTTCATTGGCAAACTGAAAATTAAACAGCGGAGAGGCGTTATAAATGCGCCAGCCGCTGGTGACCATAATCAGCATCGCCAGCGCATTCAGCCAGTGGCAGAGCCTCAGCCATAGAGGGTGAATGAGCGGTGGGGCGGTATGCAGCGTTGAGCTTTCCATCGTCCGGCTTCCTCGTGATTTGATGCAGCGAGTATTGGCCGGATTTGTTCCCGATTGCCTCACGCAAAGTTAAATTAAATGTGACAACTTAACCGACGCGAGTTGTGTAAACTTTGGCTATGCCAGGCGTGTGGGGACGTACAAAAAGTGAATCAGGCAAAAAAAATCTTAATAGTGGAAGACGACGAGAATATCGCCGAGCTTTTGCAACTGCATCTGCGGGAAGAAGGCTTTGAAATCGTTCATGCCGCCGACGGCAATGTCGGGCTGGAAAAGCTGAGACAGGGCGGCTGGGATGCACTAATCCTCGATTTGATGCTGCCCGGCGTCGATGGCCTCGAGATTTGCCGTTTTGCCAGAAGCATGACGCGCTACACGCCGATTATCATGATCAGCGCCCGCTCCAGCGAAACGCACCGCGTGCTTGGGCTTGAGCTGGGCGCGGACGATTATCTGGCAAAACCGTTTTCAATGCTTGAGCTGGTGGCCCGCGTGAAGGCGCTGTTCCGCCGCCAGGAGGCCATGAGCCAGAACCTTAAGATAGATGCCGGGACTTTGACCTTTGGCCCGCTTTCTATTGACCCTCTGGCCAGAGACGTTCGCCTTAACCAACTGCCGGTAGAGCTAACTCCGCGTGAGTTCGACCTGCTCTATTTCTTCGCCCGCAATCCAGACAAAGTGTTTTCGCGGCTGAATCTGCTCAACCAGGTCTGGGGCTATCAGCACGAAGGCTACGAGCACACCGTTAACACCCATATCAACCGGCTGCGCATTAAGATTGAAGACAACCCGGCGGAGCCGAATTTCATCCGCACCGTGTGGGGTAAAGGCTACAAATTTACCGCCCTGATACGTGAGTAACCCTATGCGAATTCTTACGCTTTCCCGGCGCCTGACGCTGGTTTTTGCCGTGCTGCTGCTGACCGCCTGCGCCTTTTTGGGCTGGCTGCAGGTCCGTACCAGTACGCAGTACAGCCAGGCCGTTATCCAGCAACTTTCCGGTGACCTGGCTCAGCACATCAACCAAAGCTACCCGCTGCTTGGGCAGGATGGGCTGAACAAAGACTCGGTGCGAACGCTGTTCGATCACCTGATGGCGGTGAATCCCAGCGTGGAGGTTTACCTGCTGGATAAGCAAGGCAACATTATTGGTGATGCGGCTCCGGATGGGCATATAAAGCGTCATCAGGTCGATCTCGCGCCGCTTCAGGCCGCGCTGAAAGGCGATAAGTTCCCGCTTTACGGCGATGACCCACGCAGCCTTGATGGGCAAAAGGTATTTAGCGTGGCGCCGATGCTGCGCGACGGCAAGCTGGAAGGCTATTTGTACGTGGTATTGCTGGGGGAAACCTATAATCAGCTCGCCAACAGCGCCCAGTTTGATGCTGTCCTGAAGCTCAGCCTGCTGTTGTTGAGCCTGATCTGCGTGCTGGGGCTGGTGGTTGGCGGCCTGGCGTTCCGTTGGATCACGCGCCCGCTACGCGAACTTTCGCAGCACGTTAAGGCCCTGGAATCGGGTGGTATGGCAGAAATGCAGGCGATGGCGGCGCTCCCGCAAAATCCACAGCAGGACGGGGATGAGCTTGCCCAACTCCGTCACGGGGTGATTGCTATGGCGGGGAGAATCTCCGAGCAGTGGCACAGCCTGACGCAGCAGGATCAGCTGCGGCGCGAGTTTATCGCCAATATATCTCATGACCTGCGCACTCCGCTGACGTCGCTGCATGGCTATCTTGAAAGCCTGTCGGTGATGTCTGCCACCCTGAGCGAGGCCGATAAAAAACGTTATCTGGATATCGCCCTCGCGCAAAGTCAGAAGGTGGGCGCGCTGGCGCAGTCGCTGTTTGAGCTGGCCCGCCTGGAATATGGCGTGGTGAAGCCGCATAAGGAGAGCTTCTCTATCAGCGAACTGCTGCAGGATGTTTTCCAGAAATTTGAGCTGCCGGCGCAGACTCGCCAGCTTGAGCTTTTGGCTGACATTCAGCCTGGATTGCCGCTGATTGAAGCCGACGTCAGCATGATTGAGCGAGTGTTGACCAATCTGTTGGACAACGCGATCCGCCATACGCCGGACAAAGGCGTGATTTCGGTCCGGCTATGGAAGGAGCTGGATAAAGTGATGGTGCAGGTCAGCGACAGCGGGCCGGGTATTCCGCAGGAGCTCAAAGAAGGACTTTTTGTAAGGCCTTCGATTGTGCATCAGTCCCGGCTCAGGGTTGGCGGGCTTGGCCTGATGATCGTCCGACAGATGCTGCAGCTTCACGGCAGCGATATTTCCCTGGTCGACCTGCCGCAGCGCGGAGCCTGCTTCCGGTTTGGCCTGCCCGTTTAAACAACAAAGGCGCCATAACGGCGCCTTTTACTTAAAGATTCTCGCCGTTGCTGGCTATCACTTCTTTGTACCAGTTGAAGCTCTTTTTACGGGAGCGAGACATATCGCCGGTGCCGTCGTCGTGTTTGTTCACGTAGATAAAGCCGTAGCGCTTGCTGTACTGGCCGGTGGTAAATGACACACAGTCGATGCAGCCCCATGGCGTATAGCCCATCAGGTCCACTCCATCGTAGGTCACGGCTTTTTTCAATTCTTCAACGTGAGCACGCAGGTAATCAATACGGTAGTCATCGTTGATGGAGCCGTCGGCCTCGACCTTGTCGTAAGCGCCAAAGCCGTTTTCTACGATGAACAGCGGCTTCTGATAACGCTCATACAGTTCGCACAGCGCATAGCGCAGGCCAACCGGGTCAATCTGCCAGCCCCAGTCGGAGGCTTTGACATGCGGGTTCGGCACGCTACCCTGGAAGCCGGAAAGTGCATCGCCGCTGCCGCCCTCGGCCTGAACGGCATTAGTCATGTAGTAGCTAAACCCGAGGTAATCGCAAACACCCTCGCGCAGGATTTGCTCGTCGCCTGCTTCCATTTTGATGTTGAATTCGCGGCGTTCCCACTCGTTCAGCACGTAAGAAGGGTAATAGCCACGCAGCTGCACGTCGGTAAACACGTAACGCTCGCGCATCGACTCCTGGGCGTACATCTGATCTTCTGGCTTACAGGAGAAGGCATAAAGCGGCACCATCGCCAGCATGCAGCCAATCTTCATTTCCGGGTTGATGCGGTGGCCGATTTTCACCGCCATTGCGCTCGCCACAAACTGGTGGTGCAGCACCTGGTACATCACCTCTTCCGGGTTGTCGTGCTCGGTGTAAACCACGCCAGAGCAGCAGTAGCCGAACAGCGGCGCGCGCCAGTTACGCTGGTTGTTGATTTCGTTAAACGTCATCCAGTACTTCACTTTGCTCTTGTAGCGCTCGAACACGACCTCGGCGAAACGAACAAAGAAATCGACCACTTTACGGCTGGTCCAGCCGCCGTATTCGGTGACCAGATGGTGCGGCATTTCGAAGTGGGAGAGGGTGATAACCGGCTCGATGTTGTACTTCAGCAGCTCATCGAACATGTCATCGTAGAACTTCAGGCCGGCTTCATTAGGCTGCAGTTCGTCGCCATTAGGGAAAATACGGGTCCAGGCAATCGAGGTGCGGAAGCACTTGAAGCCCATTTCGGCGAAAAGCTTGATGTCTTCTTTGTAGCGGCCATGAAAATCAATTGCTTCATGGTTCGGATAATATTTACCGGGTACAACCTGCTGAGTAATCTCACGAGGCACGCCGTGGGCGCCTCCCGTCAGTACGTCACAAATGCTTGGGCCTTTACCGTCTTTGTTCCAGCCGCCTTCTACCTGGTGAGCGGCAACCGCGCCGCCCCATAAAAAGTCCTTCGGTAACTTCAGTTGTTTCATATTATTTCATCTCATCGTTAGCGCAGGAAATAATGTGCGTTGAATCACACTGTGGCGCTGAATGTATTATTTCTGTTTTCGAGTCTAACAAATGAAATGGGATTGTCACGATATAACAAATAGCGTGAATTGTGATTTGTCACAAATAAAAAACAGGGTGTTTTTTATAGCATTCTTTTTGCCAGACGGCGGCCAATGGTTTCAAGAATATAAATAACGGGAATTTGTGTAGTGATGTCATAAACCCCGGCAATACGTACCGGTGGAATATGCCAGGAAATATTAAAGTCGGCTAACTTAGCCAGCGACGAGTTCTCATGGCTGGTGATAGACATCACTTTACAGTGGTGAAGGCTGAACTGGCTGGCAAAGCGTAAGATCTCTTCCGTCTCGCCGGAAACCGAAAGTACAATAGCCAGCGCGTTACGTGCCATATCGTTGGTAACCGGAAAATAAGGATCGTCGATATGGTTACTGAATTTACCGACGTTAGAAAAGAAGCGTGCGCCGTATTTTGCTAATGCACCTGAAGTTCCCGCACCGACAAAAATAATACGCTCAGATGAACATATAATATCTACCGCGTGGTCGATGAGAGTATCAAATTCTTCGTTATTGGTGCTTTTAAAAAAGCTGATGATTTCGCTGCTGCCGAAATTAGCTGGCTGAGATTCCGTTTGCTCCAGATATAATTTAAAGCGAACGCGAAACTCGGAATACCCCTCACAGTTGAGCTTGCGGCAAAAACGCAGCACGGTGGTGGTGGAGACGCCTGCGGCATCTGCCAGCTCACGGATGGTCATGTACATCACTTTGTCTTTGTTTTTAATGACAAAGTTGTAGACCATCATTTCCAGACCGTTCAGGTTGGCGATTGCCGCGTGGGTAAACATACTCTCTCTTCCTGCTGAGTCGACTTTTGCTAACGGCCAGGGCTAACGCAGCCAGCCTTTCTCGTGTGCCAGATATAATTGGCGCTCGACATGTTGCCATAATTCCGGCCAGCTTTCTCCCACCTGTGCGTTACGGGTTAATACCTGCTGCAGGGAAATATTATTCTCCCGCCAGCTTTGCCCTTCGTTATGCAGATTCAGCAGGATAGGCAAAATACGATCCAGCGCTCCGGCAAAACGAGCATCAGGGCTGGTGCCCGACTCATATTCTTCCCACAGCGCAAGGAATTGTGGCCCCTGTGGCGCGGGTAATAAACCAAACAGGCGGCTAGCGGCCGCGGCTTCTTTGTCGGCTATGGCTTCACGGGCGGCAATGTCGTAAACCAGCACATCGCCAACGTCGATCTCCACGATGTCATGCAGCAGCGCCATCTGAATCACTCGCTGAATATTCACGTCTTCCCTGGCCCAGGGCGCAAGGCTCATCGCCGCCAGGGCAAAATGCCAGCTGTGCTCCGCGGAATTCTCATGGCGTTCATGGCCGATGATTTTGGTACGGCGCTGAACCAGCTTGAGCTTATCGATCTCCATCAAAAAATGGATGACCTCACTCATCTCGCCAAATGCCTGTTGCATCGTGTTTTTTCCTGTTTTTTACGCTGTCGTTTGATTGTAAAAGAAATCATCCAGACTGACGAACCGAGGTCGTCACAGGCGCTCACACATTTATTTTAGCTTACATGTGTTCACTGGAATCATTCTCAGTTAGGCTAGTGGTGCTGCTTTATTCTTCTATATCTCCGGGAGGAGCCAGATGGCTCGCAAACCACTTATCGCGCATGGATATTCTCTGGCTGAGGAAGTAGCCAACAGCATCAGCCACGGTATTGGGCTGGTGTTCGGCATCGTTGGCCTGGTATTGCTGCTGGTGCAGGCGGTTGACGCCAACGCCAGCGTGACGGCGATTACCAGCTACAGCCTTTACGGCGGCAGCATGATCCTGCTGTTTCTTGCCTCAACGCTCTACCACGCCATCCCGCACGAGCGGGCTAAACGATGGCTGAAAAAGTTCGACCATTGCGCCATCTACCTGCTTATTGCCGGTACCTATACGCCTTTTTTACTGGTGGGGCTCAACTCGCCGCTGTCAAAAGGGCTGATGATTGTTATCTGGAGCCTGGCGCTGGCCGGGATCCTGTTCAAGCTCACTATCGCCCACCGGTTTAAGGTGCTGTCGCTGGTGACCTATCTGCTGATGGGCTGGCTGTCGCTGGTGGTTATCTACCAGATGGTGGTCAAACTGGCGCCGGGCAGCGTGACGCTACTGGCGATTGGCGGCATCGTTTATTCGCTTGGGGTTATTTTCTACGTCTGCAAACGCATTCCTTACAACCATGCTATCTGGCACGGGTTTGTGCTGGGCGGCAGCGTTTGCCACTTCCTCGCGATTTATCTCTATATCCGCTAAAACGCTTAACCCGCGATAAAACAAAGCCCCCTATATAGGGGGCTCAGCGTTTGATTATTTTTCTTCCAGAGAATAAGGCAGTGGCTCAAGCGCCAGCCTGCTGCTGGCATCGTCACGCACGCGTAAAACGCTGTCCGGCTCAAGATCGTTATTCATTACGGCCTGCACCACAAGACGGCCATTTTCTAGCAGCCCGGCGGCTAATATGGTGCCGGTACGACGCCAGTTCTCACCCATCTGCAGCTCGAGATCTTCGCCTGCTTCAGGCACGCGGCTTGCGGTACCGGCCAGCAGCCAGAGGGCTCGTTTGTTCGCCCCGCGGAACTTGGCTCGGGCGACCATTTCCTGCCCGGTGTAGCAGCCTTTTTTAAAGCTGATCCCGTCCAGTGCCTGAAGGTTGGTCGCCTGAGGAATAAATTGCGCGCTGTTCACGCTATCTATAACCGGCAAACCGCCTTCGATATCCAGCGTCAGCCACTGCTGGCTGTCGTTGAGCTGTGCTTCTCCGCGCAGTTTCTCCGTCAGGCGCTGCGCCGTTTCTTCATCGGTAACAATCAGGAAGCGTTCCGCAGGCAGGTTCAGCCACAGCAATGTTGTTGCACCCTGCTGTACAACCTGGGTTTGTTCATCCGGCAGCGTTTCGAAGACGGCAGCAAGCGCAGAACGTGCCTGGAAGCCAGCCAGGCCAAGCAGGACGCTGGCATCATCCGCATTGAAGGTGACTTTGGAAAAGACGGAATATTTCTTTAGCTCCGTTAGCTGTGCGTCACGCAGGTTGCGGCGCTCAATAAAGGCAAAGCCTTCACCGCGATGGAACAGGCGCAGGTTGCTCCACATCTTGCCTTTGGCATCGCAATGAGCGCACAGCAGATGCTGGCCTGCATCAAGCTTAGCCACGTCAGCGGTGACCTGACCCTGAAGATATTTCTCAGCGTCTGCGCCCACGGCGGTGATAAGAGCCCAGTCATCAAGCGTCATCAGCGTCAGCGGCAGACGGGCGGCGGCACTGGGCTGGCGAGGAGGAAACGGATTAAAAGCCATAACAAAGATCCCGGGTTATCCAACGGTTTAATTTCTCAATGGTAAAAGAGCCTGAGGGCAATGCAAGCAGTTTGATAACGCCATTCGTGCGTTTACGAGCAGCCTCGGAGAATCTGGTGCAATCGATGCTGTTACAGCGCTTTGTGCCGGGAAAGTGCGCACAATAAAACATTCCGGTAATCCCGCTGACGAAAACACGTTACACTAACTCGGTACCCAACTTGATGGTTAAGCAGGAAAGAGCACATGGATATCAATAATAAAGCCCGAATTCACTGGGCATGCCGCCGTGGAATGCGCGAGCTCGATATTTCGATTATGCCGTTCTTCGAACATGAATATGAAACGCTTAGCGACAGCGACAAGCTGCTGTTTGTCCGCCTGCTGGAGTCTGACGATCCTGACCTGTTTAACTGGTTGATGAACCACGGTAAACCTGCGGATACGGAACTTCAGCGTATGGTTAGCCTGATTCAGACACGGAATAAAGAACGTGGTCCTGTGGCAATCTGATCTCCGGGTTTCCTGGCGCGCGCAGTGGCTTTCATTGCTTCTCCACGGTCTGGTGGCACTGCTTGTGCTGCTGACGCCGTGGCCGATGAGCTATACGCTCGTCTGGATGCTGCTGCTTTCCCTGGTGGTTTTCGACAGCGTGCGTAGCCAGCGCCGCATTCACGCACGTCAGGGCGAAATCAAGCTGCTGACGGACTTTCGCCTGCGCTGGCAGGGGCGTGACTGGGACATCGTCGGGAATCCGTGGATGATTGACAGCGGTGCGATGCTAAGACTGCGTCGGCCCGGTAAACAGCGTTGCCAGCATCTTTGGCTGGCCGCTGACAGCATGGACATCGGCGAATGGCGTGATTTACGTCGCCTGCTGATGCAACAACAGGCGAGCGGAAGCGGGCAGATTTAGGCGAAACGCTCGGCCATTTCGCCAAGGATTTGCTCGCACCAGGTTTCAATCCGTTCGTCGCTCAGGTCGTACTGATTGGTTTCATCCAGCGCGAGGCCGACAAACAGCTGCCCGTCGGCAATCACTGGTTTTGGGCTGGTAAATTCATAGCCTTCGGTTGGCCAGTAGCCAATGAACTGCGCCCCACGCGGGCCTAACTTGTCGTGCAGCATACCTAGCGCATCCAGGAACCACTCACCGTAGCCCAACTGGTCGCCCATGCCGTACAGCGCCACGAGTTTGCCTTCCAGATTCAGCTCATCTAACTGCGGCCAGACGGTTTCCCAGTCTTCCTGCAGCTCGCCAAAATCCCAGGTCGGGATGCCGAGGATCAGAACGTCATACTGTTCCATCAAGGCCGGGGCATCGTCTTTCAGGTTATGCAGCGTCACCAATTCTGGGCCAATAATGTCGCGAATTTTTTCGGCCGCCATTTCGGTGTAGCAGGTGCTGGAGCCGTAAAAAAGACCAATGTTCATAACAATAAAAACTCATTTTAATAGCGTGCAGAGGGCCAAGTGTACCAGATCCCACTCGCCATCATGCATAATGGACACAATTCGCCAAACCGGGAGTGACGCGTGGAACAGGATAAGGCCCGTATAGAACAATTTCTGGATGCGCTGTGGCTGGAGAGAAACCTGGCTGAAAATACGCTCAGTTCTTATCGCCGCGATCTCACGATGGTGGCAGAGTGGCTGGAGCGTCATCAGCTCAGTTTTTTGACCGTTCAGGCTTCGGACCTACAGGGATTGCTTGCGGAGCGTATTGAGGGCGGTTATAAAGCCACCAGTTCTGCGCGGTTGCTTAGCGCCATGCGGCGGTTATTTCAGTATCTGTATCGTGAAAAAATGCGCGAAGACGACCCTAGCGCGTTGCTTTCATCGCCCAAACTGCCGCAGCGTTTGCCGAAAGATTTAAGCGAGGCGCAGGTTGAACGGCTGTTACAGTCGCCCTGTACCGACCAGCCTATTGAGCTACGCGATAAAGCGATGCTTGAAGTTTTGTACGCGACCGGGCTTCGCGTGTCGGAGCTGGTCGGGCTCACCATGAGCGATATCAGCCTGCGGCAGGGCGTGGTGCGAGTCATCGGTAAAGGCAATAAAGAACGTCTGGTGCCGCTTGGCGAAGAAGCCGTGTACTGGATTGAAGAGTACCTGAAGTATGGCCGCCCGGACTTGTTGAACGGGCAGTCGCTGGACGTGCTGTTCCCCAGTAATCGCGCACAGCAGATGACGCGGCAAACCTTCTGGCACCGCATTAAGCACTATGCTGTTTTGGCGGGCATCGACAGCGAAAAACTGTCTCCGCACGTGCTGCGCCACGCTTTTGCCACACACTTGCTGAACCATGGTGCGGATCTCCGTGTCGTACAGATGCTGCTGGGCCATAGCGATTTGTCCACCACACAAATTTATACACATGTAGCGACTGCGCGTTTACGTCAGCTGCATCAACAGCACCACCCTCGAGCGTGAGTGCCACAAGAGAAAAAGGAATCCTCATGAAAAAAGGTTTTTGGCTGCTTTCGCTGCTGGCCGCTTCTGTTTCCGGTTTTGCCCACGCGGATGACGCCGCCATTAAACAATCCCTGGCGAAGCTCGGCGTGCAGGGCGCAGACATTCAATCTGCTCCGGTTGCCGGAATGAAAACCGTGCTGACCGACAGCGGCGTGCTCTACGTCACCGAAGACGGCAAACATGTGATTCAGGGGCCGCTTTACGACGTGAGCGGCGCCCAGCCGGTGAACGTGACTAACCAACTGCTGATCGGCAAGCTGAACGCGCTTGAAAAAGAGATGATCGTCTACAAAGCGCCGAAGGAGCAGCACGTGATTACGGTCTTCACCGACATCACTTGCGGCTACTGCCACAAGCTGCACGAAGAGATCAGCGACTACAACGCGCTGGGGATCACCGTGCGTTACCTGGCGTTCCCGCGTCAGGGACTGCAGAGCCAGGCTGAAAGCGATATGAAGTCCATCTGGTGCGCCAAAGACCGTAACAAAGCGTTCGATGCCGCAATGAAGGGCGGCGATGTGGCTCCGGCAAGCTGCGACATCAACCTGGCTAACCACTACAACCTGGGCGTGCAGTTTGGCGTGCAGGGGACGCCGGCGATTGTCCTGAGCAACGGCAGCATGATCCCGGGTTATCAGGGGCCAAAAGAGATGAAGCAAATGCTGGACGCCCACAAGCAACTGATGAAAGCGGGTGGTTAATTTCGGGTGAAACAGCAAACGCAACTCCGCCGCCGGGCCGTTGACAGCTCGGTGGCGCTTCCGGCTACGCTGCCTTCTTTGCTCCAGCGGCTGTATGCCAGCCGGGGCGTGCGTGGTGAGCAGGATCTGGAACGGGGCGTAAAAGCAATGCTGCCGTGGCAGCAGCTCAGCGGAGTCGATCAGGCCGTCGTGATGCTTCACAACGCCTTTCGCGAAGGCCTGCGCATCATCGTGGTGGGCGATTTTGATGCCGATGGCGCGACCAGCACCGCACTGAGCGTTCTGGCACTACGCAGTATGGGCGCTGAAAATGTTGGCTACCTGGTGCCCAATCGCTTTGAAGATGGCTACGGGCTTAGCCCGGAAGTAGTCGATCAGGCTCACGCCCGCGGCGCGCAGATGATAGTGACCGTCGACAATGGGATCTCTTCCCATTCGGGCGTTGATCGAGCCCATGCGCTGGGGATCCCTGTGCTGGTGACCGATCACCACCTGCCGGGGGAAACGCTTCCCGCCGCTGAAGCTATCATTAACCCTAATCTTGCAGACTGCGCGTTTCCGTCTAAATCTTTGGCCGGTGTCGGCGTCGCGTTTTATCTGATGCTGGCGCTGCGCACGCATCTGCGTGATAACGGCTGGTTTGAACAGCGTGGGCTGGCCATTCCAAACCTTGCGGAACTGCTCGATTTAGTGGCGCTGGGCACCGTGGCGGACGTGGTTCCGCTGGATACCAACAACCGCATTCTGACCTGGCAAGGCCTGAGCCGTATTCGGGCAGGTAAATGCCGTCCCGGTATTCGCGCACTGCTTGAAGTGGCTAACCGTGAGCCGCACAAAATCGCCGCCAGCGATTTAGGTTTTGCGCTGGGGCCGCGCCTGAACGCCGCTGGACGACTGGATGATATGTCGGTTGGCGTGGCGCTGCTGCTCAGTGAGAACATTGGCGAAGCACGGATGCTGGCCAACGAACTGGACGCGCTGAACCAAACGCGTAAAGAGATTGAACAGGGCATGCAGGTTGAAGCGCTGACGCTGTGCGAACAGCTGGAGCGCAGCAGCGAAGAACTGCCTTATGGCCTGGCGATGTATCACCCGGAGTGGCATCAGGGCGTGGTCGGCATTCTGGCCTCGCGCATCAAAGAGCGGTTCCACCGCCCGGTAATCGCGTTTGCACCTGCGGGAGACGGCACGCTGAAAGGCTCTGGTCGCTCGGTTCAGGGGCTGCATATGCGCGATGCCTTAGAGCGTCTGGATACGCTTTACCCTGGCATGATGCTGAAATTTGGCGGTCACGCAATGGCCGCCGGCCTGTCGTTGGAAGAAGTTCGCTTTGAGGAGTTCCGCCAGCGCTTTGGTGACCTGATCGGTGAATGGCTGGATCCGGCGCTGCTACAGGGTGAAATCTGGTCAGATGGCCCGCTGTCTGCTCAGGAGATGACGCTGGAAGTGGCGGAGATGCTGCGCGATGCCGGGCCGTGGGGGCAAATGTTTCCGGAGCCGCTGTTTGACGGCAAATTCCGCATCCTCCAGCAACGTCTGGTAGGCGAGCGCCACCTGAAGGTGATGGTGGAGCCTGTCGGTGGCGGCCCGCTGCTGGACGGTATCGCCTTCAACGTGGATACCACCCGCTGGCCGGACAACGGCGTGCGCGAAGTTGAGCTGGCCTACAAGCTGGACGTGAACGAGTTTCGCGGCAACCGAAGCGTGCAGCTTTTGATCGATCATCTCTGGCCGATATAGCCCGCGTTCTTAACGCTGCCGCAGCGTTAATTACTTGGCTATATGTCAAGGACAAAGCTACAAAATGCGGCGTAAATCCGGTAAACTTTCCGGTTTACGACTGCATTTCGTCTTCTGAAATCAACATAAGAAATTACGCATGTTTGAAATTAACCCGGTAAAAAGCCGCATCCAGGACCTCACAGAGCGCAGCGACGTTCTTAGGGGGTATCTTTGACTACGATGCCAAGAAAGAGCGCCTCGAAGAAGTAAACGCCGAGCTGGAACAGCCCGATGTCTGGAACGAACCTGAACGCGCACAGGCGCTGGGGAAAGAACGTTCCTCGCTGGAAGCGATTGTCGAGACTTTAGACCAGATGGCCCAGGGCCTGGAAGACGTTTCCGGCCTGCTCGAACTGGCGGTAGAAGCCGACGACGAAGAGACCTTTAACGAGGCCGTTGCCGAGCTGGACGGGCTGGACGCCAAGCTGGCGCAGCTTGAATTCCGCCGCATGTTCTCTGGCGAGTACGACAGCGCCGACTGCTATATCGACATCCAGGCAGGCTCCGGCGGTACGGAAGCGCAGGACTGGGCAAGCATGCTGGAGCGTATGTACCTGCGCTGGGCAGAAGCTCGCGGTTTCAAAACCGAAATTATTGAAGAGTCCGAAGGCGAAGTGGCGGGCATCAAGTCCGTGACCATCCGCATTCAGGGCGACTATGCCTTTGGCTGGCTGCGTACCGAAACCGGCGTTCACCGCCTGGTGCGTAAGAGTCCGTTTGACTCCGGTGGCCGCCGCCATACCTCGTTCAGCTCCGCGTTTGTTTACCCGGAAGTGGACGACGACATTGATATCGACATCAACCCGGCGGACCTGCGCATTGACGTATATCGCGCATCCGGTGCGGGTGGTCAGCACGTTAACCGTACGGAATCCGCGGTACGTATTACCCACATTCCAACCGGTACCGTGACCCAGTGTCAGAATGACCGTTCTCAGCATAAGAACAAAGACCAGGCGATGAAGCAGATGAAGGCGAAGCTGTACGAGCTGGAAATGCAGAAAAAGAATGCTGAGAAGCAGGCGCTGGAAGACAACAAATCGGATATCGGCTGGGGCAGCCAGATTCGTTCTTACGTCCTCGACGACTCCCGCATTAAAGATCTGCGTACCGGGGTTGAAACCCGTAATACGCAGGCGGTGCTGGACGGCGATCTGGACAAATTTATCGAAGCAAGTTTGAAAGCAGGGTTATGAGGAACCAACATGTCTGAACAACAAGCACAGGGCGTTGACGCAGCAGCCGATCTTAACAATGAACTGAAAGCGCGCCGTGAGAAGCTGGTGGCTCTGCGTGAGCAGGGTATCCCATTCCCGAACGATTTCCGTCGTGACCACACCTCAGACCAACTGCACGCTGACTTCGATGCGAAAGAGAACGAAGAGCTGGAAGACCTGGGCGTTGAGGTAAGCGTGGCTGGCCGTATGATGACCCGCCGTATCATGGGGAAAGCCTCCTTCGTGACGCTGCAGGACGTTGGTGGCCGTATTCAGCTGTATGTGTCCCGCGACGACCTGGCGGAAGGCATCTACAACGAGCAGTTCAAGAAATGGGACCTGGGCGATATCCTGGGCGCGCGCGGCAAGCTGTTCAAAACCAAAACCGGCGAGCTGTCCATTCACTGTAGCGAACTGCGTCTGCTGACCAAGGCGCTGCGTCCGCTGCCGGACAAATTCCACGGCCTGGCCGATCAGGAAACCCGCTACCGTCAGCGTTACCTGGATCTCATCGCTAACGATGACTCTCGTAACACTTTCAAAGTGCGTTCGCAGATCATGGCCGGTATTCGCCAGTTCATGGTGGGTCGCGACTTTATGGAAGTTGAAACCCCGATGATGCAGGTGATTCCTGGCGGCGCGTCTGCCCGGCCGTTCATCACGCACCACAACGCACTGGACATCGACATGTACCTGCGTATCGCGCCTGAGCTGTACCTGAAGCGCCTGGTGGTGGGTGGTTTCGACCGCGTCTTCGAGATCAACCGTAACTTCCGTAACGAAGGCATTTCTCCGCGTCATAACCCAGAGTTCACCATGATGGAACTCTATATGGCCTACGCGGACTACAAAGACCTGATTGAGCTTACCGAATCCCTGTTCCGCACCCTGGCGCAGGATGTTCTGGGCACCACCGAAGTGCAGTACGGTGAAGAAACCTTCGACTTCGGTAAGCCGTTTGAAAAGCTCACCATGCGTGAAGCTATCAAAAAGCACCGGCCTGAAACCAACCTGGCCGATCTGGATAATTTCGACTCTGCGAAAGCTATCGCGGAAAGCATCGGCATCAAAATCGAGAAGAGCTGGGGTCTGGGCCGTATCGTGACCGAGATCTTCGAAGAGGTTGCGGAAAGCCACCTGATTCAGCCGACCTTCATCACCGAATACCCGGCTGAAGTTTCTCCGCTGGCGCGCCGTAACGACGAAAACCCTGAAATCACCGACCGCTTTGAGTTCTTCATCGGCGGCCGTGAAATCGGGAACGGCTTCTCCGAGCTGAACGATGCGGAAGACCAGGCGCAGCGCTTCCAGGATCAGGTTGATGCGAAAGCGGCAGGCGACGACGAAGCAATGTTCTTCGACGAAGACTACGTCACCGCCCTGGAGCACGGTCTGCCGCCAACGGCGGGTCTGGGCATTGGTATCGACCGTATGGTTATGCTGTTCACCAACAGCCACACCATCCGCGACGTTATCCTGTTCCCGGCTCTGCGTCCGACTAAGTAACATCTTTCTCCCTCTCCGTAAGGGGAGGGATTTCCCTCAAGTTCATCAACGTTACCGGGGACTGGTTTGCGCAAGGAAAGCATTTTTAAACGCTGGCACATCACCGCTTTCATTATCATGACGAGCCTGATGCTGACGGCCTGCTCCTCCTCGAAATCAGCCAAAAGCACCCGAAACGAAGGCACCTTCAGCGGCGCGGTTTACACCGTTAAACGCGGCGACACGCTCTCTAAAATCTCCAGAATGACCGGCAGCAGCGTGGGCGATCTCGCCCGGCTGAACGGGATACCTGCGCCTTACACCATCCAGGTGGGCCAGCGTATTCGGATCAAAGGCTCAGGCTCTGCAAGCCGGCCGAAAAATACCGCCACGGCAAAAAACACCCCTGCGCCTTCTCGCACACAAAACTCGTCCATTGCCAAAGTAGCACCGCCGCCGGTGGGAGCACGCTGTTGGCTTTGGCCGACGAAGGGCAACATCGTTGAGCCGTTCTCCAGCAGCGACGGCGGCAATAAAGGCATTGATATCTCCGGTTCTCGCGGGCAGCCCATTTATGCTTCCGGCGCAGGTACGGTGGTTTACGTCGGTAACCAGCTGCGCGGCTATGGCAATCTGGTGATGATCAAACACAGCGAAGAGTACATCACCGCTTATGCCCATAACGACACGATGCTGGTGAATACGGGTGAGAAAGTGAAGGCCGGGCAGAAAATTGCCACGATGGGCAACACGGGGGCAGATTCTGTGCGTTTGCACTTCCAGATTCGCTATCGCGCTACGGCGATCGACCCGCAGCGCTACCTTAAACCCTCTTGTTAGTCTAAAAAGTGCTTGAAAAACCATCACCTGGACACAAAGGCACTTGCCAGCGAGAGCTGAAAGTCTATAATGCCTCACGCACCTCAAAGCGGGCGTAGTTCAATGGTAGAACGAGAGCTTCCCAAGCTCTATACGAGGGTTCGATTCCCTTCGCCCGCTCCAAACAAACATTTCTCAACGTCTACCCAAGTCCACAAAACCCACCAACTACAAGACTTAGCGCTAATTCTCGTTATTTCTACGTCTACTTTTATCTACCGAAATCTATACATCTATGTGTATAGTAATGCGTATAGCCCGCGCTCTACACTCTGGAACTATACACAATGCCACTTACAGACCTTGAAATCAGGCGCTCTAAGCCACGCGAGAAGTCCTATACACTTAATGATGGTAGCGGCCTGTCTCTACTCATTGAGCCGAACGGATCAAAGGGGTGGCGTTTCCGGTATCGTTTTGACGGAAAGCCAAAAATGCTGTCACTTGGTACATATCCTGACATTCCTTTGACCGAAGCTAGGTTGAAACGCGATGAGGCTAAAAAGCTGGTGGTGGCAGGCATAAACCCCAGCGATGTACGTAAGAGAGAAAAGCAGGCAAGGGAGGAAGAAAGGGGGAATACCTTTGAAGCTATCGCCCGCGAGTGGTACGAAAAGCGCACTGATCGCTGGTCTGCTGGTTATGCCGAAGAAATGATGAAGACGTTTGAGACTGACGTATTCCCGTTTATTGGCGGGCGTCCTATCGCTGAAATTAAGCCGATGGAACTGATGGGCGTCCTTTCCCGGCTGGATGAGCGCGGGGCGACCGAGAAGCTACGTAAAGTCCGGCAACGCTGCGGCGAGGTGTGGCGTTATGCCATCGTCACTGGTAGGGCTGAGTATAATCCCGCGCCTGATCTCGTTAGTGCTTTTGTCCCGCATAAGAAAGAGCATTACGCATTTTTGAAACACGAAGATTTGCCTGAATTTTTTAGAACGTTGAATACCTATAGCGGCAGCATTGTGGTTAAGCTGGCAATGCGCTTGCAGGTGCTTACTGGTTTGCGACCCGGTGAACTACGGCAAGGGGAGTGGGCTGAAATTGATTTTGAAAAGCGCTTATGGGAAGTACCGCCTTCCAGAATGAAAAAGCGCCGTCCTCACTGCGTACCGTTATCCGATCAGGCTATTGCCATTCTGGAACAGCTAAAGCCAATCACCGGGCACTATCAGTTTATTTTCCCTGGCAGGATTCATCACAGTAAGCCGATGAGCGAAATGGCTATGAACGTCCTGATTCGTCGTATTGGGTATGCCGGGCGTGTAACAGGCCACGGTTTCCGCCACACCATGAGTACCATTCTCCACGAACAGGGCTATAACACCGCATGGATTGAAACGCAGCTCGCCCACGTCGATAAAAACTCTATTCGAGGCACATACAACCACGCTCAATATCTCGATGGCCGCCGGGAAATGCTTCAATGGTATGCCGACTATATGGATGCGCTAGAACACCGTGAAAACGTGGTTCACGGGCGTTTTGGTAAATCCTCATGACTGGACGAATAGACAGTTATTCTATACCGGGGTAGACTTCTGTAGACGAACAAAGAATAGGCTATGTCTAGGCTGATCCCCGAAAACCCGTACACCTCTGCGGGCTGGCATAGCCGCCAAAATCAGGGGGCGCGAGGTGGCGTTTAATGGTCAACTACGATAAAGAAAATTGTGAACCATTTCAGAGATATTTTGCATATTACACAGTTGAACAGATGGCGATGTTATGGTGTGGAATTGAACCGCATGACTTCAGCGAAGTAATAGGCGAATGTACGTATCCCCGCAGGGCAATTCCTCAGCATCCTTATATATCCTGCCTTGAGTTTAGGGCAGCGGCGATAATGGACTCTATCGAAGCCAAAGAGTTAGCTGTAGGACGTGATGGCAGATGTCATGCAATTAGTGATGACCACGTAGCCCCTGAGCGGCGCACTGTGCTTCTTAAAGATTTTAAAGAGTGGCTAATAAAAACCTTTCCCAATGAAAAGCCAAAATTGATTTTTGATGATATTGAAAGAAACACCCACTCATCAATTACTGTCGAGGTATATCAGACGTTACTTGCGGATCGTGATCATTTACAAGTAAGGATTAATAAAGCTGAAGAGGTTTTTAGAGAGCAAAAAAGGAGGATTGAGTCTCTCGAGGGAGAAAACGCTTCGCTCAAAAATATGGTTGAGAAGGGCGTAGGAGGTATGGATGGGCGTAGCGAGCGTTCATATTTGAATGTCATCGGCGGGCTGATATCCATCATGCTTAGTAAATCACCTGGCGGACAACGCTATTCCATATTTGACAATCAATCAGCCATTATTCAAACATTGCTTGGGCATTATGTTGGAAAATACGGGATTAGCGATACAAATCTTGAGAAGAAATTTGCCGAGGCAAATCGCAGCATCAGGGAATGATGCCCTTATAGGGGGTTCTGTTACCCCTATTACAGTGATCGCTATGGTCATCATCGCTTTAATGACTCCTGTAGACGCTAATCAACTACAGGAGCAGTTAAAATGTCTAACACACTTATTCGCCTTCCAGAAGTTCAACGGCGCACCGGTTACAGTAAGGCGTGGATTTATCGCCTTATGAGCCAGCAGCGTTTTCCAAAAACGGTGAAAATTGGTTCCCGTGCTATCGCATTTATCGAAAGTGAAATCGATGAGTGGGTTAATCAGCGCATCGCTGAGTCACGTGGCGAGGTGGCGTAATGGAAAAGAAAAACCGCCCCGTACAGCAGGCGGCTAACTCAGATATTCGCACGTCTGATATTACGCCGACCACCAGCCCGGTACAAGTACCTAAGCGAACGCCAAAGAAACACCGCGCCCGCGTCTATATGCTGCGCACTGGCGTAGAGGGATGGACAGAAAATGATATTCTGCGCTACTGCCGTCTTTCATCCGGGCGTAATTATGCGTCTGAACTGGAGCGCCAGCTTGATATTCAACTGGAGCGTATCGACGAGAAAAACCCGGATGGTATCGGCGCACACCTGCGCTACCGCTTTTCCTGCCGTAGCGATGTTCTCAAGGTGATCCAGCTTGTGAACCATAACGCCGCCATTAATGAACATCACGGGTTATCTCAGCAGGATATTACCGACATTCTGAACCTCTACCCGGACGCGTTTAACGCCGCATAACGGAGCCGAAAACATGACTATCGAAAAAAGCCGATTCAATTCGGAGGCCGCCCCACAATCCTGCGTTAACCAGGGCGAATATAGCACTAATGACTTTGCCGCTATTGTTCCCGTTATTTCCGGTCAAATTGGCGGGCGTGAGGCCAGTATTGTTAGTGCTAAGGCACTGCATAAAGCGCTTGGAGTAGGTAACGACTTTTCAACCTGGATAAAACTACGCATTGATGAATATGGCTTTAGCCTGAATGCTGATTACGTGGTTTTTGATTCCTCAGATTTCAGGAATCAAAGTTCAAATTTTGAACAGGGTAGCCCCGGATGGGTGACAAAGCGTGGCGGCGACCGTCGCAGTAAAGATTATGGCCTTTCTCTGGGAATGGCTAAAGAACTGGCAATGGTTGAGCGAAACGAACAAGGTCGCGCCGTTCGCCGTTACTTCATCCAGTGTGAAGAGGCACTACAGCGCAGCGCCCCGGAGATTGCCGCTCAGTATCGCCGCCAGCTAAAAGCCCGTATCAGTGCCGCCAGCCTGTTTAAACCGATGTGCGTAGCACTGGAAAGCGCCCGCGCAGAGCAGGGTAAACAGACGCAGGCTCGCCACTACAGCAATGAGAGCAACATGATCGCCCGCATTGTTTTGGGTGGCATGACGGCGAAGCAGTGGACGCAGGCGAATAGCATTACTGGCGAACCACGCGACAGCATGAACGCCGGGCAACTGGAACACCTCACCTACCTGGAGAGCACCAACATTACGCTGATTGATATGGGTATGGGATATGACCTGCGTAAAGCCGAACTAATCCGCCTTTCTCAGCGCTGGTTAGCTAAACATCTGGGGGCTAATCATGCGTAACGCCACCGTCCAGAATAAAGCCTTTCCCCTGGCTGGCCTGATGTGTACCTTGCGCGGGATCGCGCACAGGCATGAGGGTAAAGCTGGCATAACAGTGCCAGCTAATGCCAGCTCCTCATTTTCTCGTCGTGGTGACGAGGAGAGTTTCGAGACCAGTACGCGCACGAAGATTTATTGGGGGTCACTACGCGAGGAAGATTTTTCCATCATCACTACACGAGGCGGGAAGATTTTTCTGACATCACCACTAGATGCAGGGAATTTATGCAACAGTACGCGCACGCGCGAAGGTGAGTTTCTGGAGTCCATAAAAAAGGGCTTGCCGACTATCGCCAAACCGGTTTATGGTTATAGCGCACCAGCAAAATCTGGTGTCGGGATTGGCGTCCCGGTAATTATCAGAGCGCACAACACGCGCCATGCGTGTTTTTTTGTGCCGCGCAGTTACACCTGTTCAATGGTGGACTGTATGGGGGCGGAGCAATCCGCGCCGGTTTCTCTGATTCCCGGTTACGCCAACCCTGTACAGTTCACCACCAGCGAAATTGGCGTTTCCGGTGGTGGTTCTCAAAACCATGAATCAGAGGCTGCCGCTATGCTGGCTACTACCCCTACCCAAAATCCACAATTTATCTGGTTAATCGCAGCCGTTCGCCGCGATATGCCGACAATTACCGCCAAAATCCATCACATTGCTGCTGAAACTGAGCGCGAAGCCCGCCGCACTCTGGCGCAGGATCACGTCTGTTTCTTTGCAGGCCGTATCCGTCTGGAGGTGGCAGCATGAGCCAGTTACCTGACCAGATTGAGGAAGCAACAGCAGTAAGTAACCGCATTCGTGCCGCGCTGGGTTGCGGTGAAATCACCGAACCACACACCCCGGAGAATGTTTCACGCGCCCGCCTTTTGCGTGTACGTGCTGGCCTTTGCCATGTGCTGACGGAGATTATGCCCGGAATAACAGCGAGCGCGGAACGTGAAGAGTTGTATGCGTGGCTGTTTGAGATTCACTCCGTGACAAGAATTGAAGAGTGTCAGGCGAGACTGGAGGCAGACAAATGAAACAGTTTCGAATTACCGCAACCTGTTTTGATGCCTCTGGTGCGCCGATCCCGGTCACATGGTACGGCGAGGCAGAGACGCCCGATATTGCCGTTCAGTGTATGAGAGAAGAAGCGCAGGGCAACGGATGGAGTATGGGAGCAGTCACCGCTGTTCAGCAGCGTGAATACAGGGAGGTGAAAGCATGAGCAACGCACAGACATTAAAGACGGATAATCCCGAACCGTTCAACGCAGAAGCCACACCGGACGGCGTGAACATCATGACACGCAATGATGCCGGGATATATGAGCATGTAGCCATTATCACCTATGAGAGCGCTGTAAGCCGTCTGGATGCGGGAGAGTACGACGATACGCCAGATATCGGCTACGCCATTCATTTTGCCGTTGCTGATGGCGGGGAGCGTGGCTGGTTCGACTTCACCGCGCAGCATAACGTCACTATGTGGCGCTGGCTGATTGCTGCCACGTTCATTTCTGAGATGAAGCGCGAAAACGGCACAACCTACGTCACGGAGGCTGACGGCACAACATCGCAGGTGGCGATTTACTCCAATGGTAATGCGGGCATGGTGATTTACCCGTTTGCTGAACGGCTGGCGATGGCGAACAACATCGAGGGCGCAATGATTGAGCGCTACGGCGTTGAGCAAGGAACAGAGAACGCCATTGTGCTCTACCGCGCCATGCTGGATGCGGAACGCGGAGAGCTGACCCCGTTCGGACGTGAAACGCTGGCAGAACTTCACGATCACTTCATTGCTGATCTGGATGAAAACGGCTGGCCTGCAATGCCAGTGGCACACTGAGGGGGAGCATGATGCGTAATATCGACCTTATCCGCGAAGTGACTACCGCCGCCGCTGGCAACTGGCCTTATGTACTGGCTGGCCTGTCTATCGACGTGCCTGATTCATCGCGCCGCCATTCCCCATGCCCTGCATGTGGCGGTACGGATCGCTTCCGGTTCGACGACAACGGGCGCGGTAACTTTATCTGCAATCAGTGTGGCGCTGGTGACGGGCTGGATTTAATCAAGCGGGTTAACAACTGCGACACCACGGAGGCGGCACAGCTTGCCGCTGACGTGCTGGGTATTGATTACCGGGCAGCGCAAACCGACCCGGCGGCAGCGAGCCATAGAAGAGAGCAACTGGAAGCTGACCGCCAGCAGCGTGAGCAGGAGCGCCAGAAACAGGCAGCAGAGGACGCAGAGCAGCGAAGGGCTACGTTTGCCCGTCTGTATGCCGGAATGCGCCAGAGCGTCACACGGGGCGAATCTGAGTACCTGCAATCAAAAGGGCTGACCGGGTTTAACTATCCGGTTATGCCGGATGGTTCGTTATTGCTGGAGCTGGTGGACGAATCCGGCGCAGTGGCAGCAGCGCAGACCATTACACCGCAGGGAGAGAAGCGACTTCTGACAGGTTCAGCGAAGCGCGGGGCATATCACGCCGTAAACGCACCAGAACAGCCGCAGAGCGTATTAATTGCCGAGGGGCTGGCTACCGCTCTGTCTGTTCACCTGATGCGCCCGGAGGCGCTGACAGTGGCAGCAATCGACGCTGGCAACCTGCTACCCGTTGCCGAAGTGATGTGCCGGATATATCCAGCCGCGCAGATTGTCATTGCCGCAGATAACGACCACCAGCAGGACGAACAGGCGAACACGGGCAAAGATGCCGCAGAGAAAGCCGCCTTGTCCGTGGCTGGCTGGGTGGCGCTGCCGCCGACAGACCATAAAGCCGACTGGGACGACTACCGCCAGCAAAACGGGCTGGAAGCCGCTACAGCCGCTTTTAACGATTCGATGTACCAGATTCAGGGGGATGCCGTGAAACCACAACTACAGGCCATTGAGGGCGGTAAAACTGACCATCCAGAGAAAGACCCGCTAAAACCCCGCATTGAGAGCCGCAAAGATGGTGTTTACTGGATCACGCCTAAAGTGGACAAGGAAAGCGGCGAGATTATCAACAATGAAAGCTGGCTGGCCTCATCGATGGACGTTATCGGCACCGGGCGGGACGATAAGGATCAGTACCTGATACTGCGCTGGCTGGCCTTTGGCGCAGGCATACCGACAACAGCGGCTATCCCCCTGGCTGATATTGGCGAGCGTGAAGGCTGGCGTACCCTGAAAGCGGGCGGCGTCAACGTCACCACGAAAAACAGTTTACGGGCGATTCTTGCAGACTGGCTACAGCGGAGCGGCTCGCGTGAATTGTGGCGCGTTGCTCATGCTACAGGCTGGCAGTGCGGGGCATACATCATGCCGGACGGGGAAATCATCGGCACACCTGAGCGGCCTGTTTTGTTCAGCGGGCGCAGTTCAGCCGCTGCCGGGTATACCGTAGCAGGAACGTCGGAAAGCTGGCGTAACAGTGTTGCGCGGCTGGCATACGGCAACTACGCGATGATGACAGGCATTGCCGCAGCACTGGCAGCGCCATTAATCGGGGTGGCAGAGCGTGACGGATTCGGTATCCACTTCTATGAGCAATCGAGCGCCGGGAAAACAACCGCGCAGAACGTGGCGAGCAGTCTATACGGAAGCCCTGATGCCTTGCGCCTGACGTGGTACGGGACGGCGCTGGGGCTGATAAACGAGGCCGCCGCCCACAATGACGGACTGATGCCGCTGGATGAAGTCGGACAGGGCGCAGACCCGATAAGCGTTTCTCAGTCTGCCTATGCCCTGTTTAACGGCGTGGGGAAATTACAGGGCGCGAAAGAAGGCGGAAACCGGGATCTAAAACGCTGGCGTACCGTGGCAATCAGCACCGGGGAAATGGATTTAGAAACGTTCATTGCCACCGCAGGACGCAAGACAAAAGCGGGGCAACTGGTGCGCCTGCTGAATATCCCGTTAAGTAAGGCGGTGCGCTTTCATGAGCACCAGACAGGGAAAGACCATGCAGACGCATTAAAATCCGCGTGGCAGAGCAATCACGGCGCTGCCGGGCGGGAGTGGATCAGATGGCTTTCAGACCACCAAAAACAGGCCATTGATACCGTGCGTGAGTGTGAAGCCCGCTGGCGCAGCCTGATACCTGCCGACTATGGCGAACAGGTTCACCGTGTAGGGGCGCGGTTTGCCATTCTGGAAGCCGCATTGATATTGGGCAGCGTTGTGACCGGATGGGACGTGCAAGCCTGCCGTGATGCGATACAGCACAGCTACAATGCGTGGTTGCGTGAGTTCGGCACGGGAAACAAAGAGCACCAGCAGATCGTTGAACAGTGCGAGGCGTTTCTGAATGCGCATGGTCTGAGCAGATACGCGCCTTTCCCTTACGACCAGTCAGATTTGCCTATTCGAGACCTTGCCGGATACCGGGCAAAGGGAAATCACGATGCTGATCCAATGATTTTCTACACTTTCCCGGCTGCGTTTGAGGGTGAGATAGCCAGGGGGTTTAATGCAAAACAGTTTGCCGAGACGATAAAGAATGCCGGAATGCTGACGCCTCCAGCCAGTGGCAGAGGCTACCAGCGTAAATCCCCTCGTATCAATGGGCGGCAATTCAATGTCTACGTGATCCACTACATGCCGGAGAGTTGCCAGCCAGAAGAGTAATTTTATTCACATACGTAGTTTTGGTGTTGGTTCAGTTAGTTCAGTTGGTTCAATTTGTAAGTATCATTGTTTTTTAAGGTTTTTTATCCGATATCTGAACCAACACTGAACCAACAAATACCCATTTTGAACCAACACCACAAAAGACGAGATTACTCACTGGCTGGCACTGAACCAACAAAGCAGGCGACTGAACCAACACGAAATCACAAATGTTGGTTCAGCAAAACCCAGTAATGGCGCGGCTTGTAAGCCCGTGAACCAACTGAACCAACTGAACCAACACTATTTGCGCTTACTATATAAAAAAATCGAAACGAAATGAGAGAGGCTAAAGAATGACAGCACAAATTTCAGCCTACGGGCGGCTGGTGGCAGATCCCCAGACCAGAACGACGAACAGCGGAACCAGCATGGCAATGGGGCGTTTAGCGGTGGCACTCCCCTGCCATGCAGTAGAGGGCGGAGAGGTTACTTTCTGGCTGGGCGTGGTGGCATTCGGCAAACAGGCCGACGCACTGGCAGAACACGTTAAAGGCGATTTAGTCAGTGTTGCCGGAACAATGCAGGTCAATCAGTGGACGGGCAAGGATGGAGGAACGCAGCAGGGGTATCAGGTAGTAGCCGACAGCGTGATCAGTGCGAGGACAGCAAGGCCGGGCGGAAAGCGTGGCGCGTCAGCTAGCAAAAATGAAGTCAACAAAGGCCATACCACGCAACCCGCGCCGGGATGGGAAATATATAACACCCCTGATGATTTTGACCAGCGCCAGCCATTCGACGATGAAGCGCAATTCTGAGGGAGAGAAGCATGGTAAACGACAGGAAAGCCGAGGAACTGGAAGCAAAGGGGCTGTATCGCAGGGCAGCTACACGCTGGCAGGAAGTCATGATGATTTGTGCTGAGGACGATGATCGGGAATGGGTAAAGCAGCGCCGTGATACGTGTCTGACGAACGTGAAGCGCCCACCAGTGAAAACCGATGATTACGGAGATCTGCATAAAGCAGTCACTGAGACACAACACCGCATGGGGATAGCGCAACCAAACGGCAATGCCTTCCGATTAAATGGTGGTAAGAAGCAACGACAGGCCACCAGCGGGGGCGACAGTTCGCAGTAATGTTCGCACTAAAACGGCTGTAAATTCTGGACTGTTCTTGACAGATTTTAAACCCTCGTAGCGCTTAACCCGCGCCAGTCATGGGCTGGAAGCCAGAACGTGATTTAGGTTGTCCAAAATATTCTGGTTCGCGCCACTGGTTCGCAGTACGCAGTCAGGTACGCGGCAAAACTGCGCATTCAGCGTGCGTACCATCTGATGATTTCTAACGTGGCATTGCGAATGCGTCGTAAATTGCGCAGAACGAAATGCGAATTCGCAAAATAGCGGAGAGGACTGATATTACTGGCGCAGATTAGTCCATTCGCAGTTGGTAGCACCACGGATATGTTAAGTTTTGCTAAGGTTTTGGGCGCAGTAAATTGCGAATTGCGCAGTTCACCAAAAATCTGCGAAAAACGAAACGGATACCAATGCTCAAACCATCCTCGACCCGCGCGGTTACTGGCTTTATTGATGTGAAATTGCAAAATTGGTGCGCAATTTACAGTAAAATACGCATATTATTTCGTATTCAATTTGCGCACCGTTCGCAGTTAATGCGCAGTAATTCGCAGGAGGCCAGCCAGTGAGAGACAGAACGCGCAGCTATACCACCGACCTGCCCCGCATAGGGTTGCCATTCCTTGCGAACATGCGTCGCAGGCTGGCAGACATTGAACCGGGTACACAGCTTTATACCCAGACCGAAAGCGGAACGTTGTATACCTTCCGGCAAGCCGACAGCTACGCCATGACAATCAACGGCGTGACGCGGGCGATTCGCACTACAACCACGCAGGCCGGATATGGCGTGCGGGAATGGTACGTTTGTCCCCACTGTATGAAACGGGCTGCAAAGCTGTATATCGGCAAGAAAGACATTGGCTGCCGGGCGTGCTGGAAACTTCACTATAAAAGCCAGAGCGCCGACAGACTGGACAGAATGCGTATGAAGATACGCCAGCAGCGATACGCGATATGGGGCAATAATGACCTTGCCAAAAACCTGTTTAATGACATTCGCATGTTCCCGAAACCAAAGGGGATGCGCTGGGCTACGTTTGACAGGAAGCGGGCAGAATTATCAGTTATGGAGATGGCTTACTGGCAGGCATTCAGCCCGGTAGTGGACAGAATCACGGGCGTGATTGAGCGTAAGACGGGGAAAGCAGCCAGAGGCATTGGCCTGACTCTGTAAAAGCAAAACGCCCGCACGGGGCGTCAGGGAACGGGATAGACTTCTGCGACAATTTGCATTCGCCGCCAATATAGCAAGCCGTCCACATCAAGCAATAAACTATCATCGGGAGGGGGAGGCCAAATCTCTGCAACCCTGAGCCTTACGGACTGCCCGCCTCATCGAATGTTTATACCCGCGAAAAATAAAATTCAAACAAGGGCAAGGGGCGGGTAAAGAGTTCAGCCCTCTCGCTATAAAGGACCGCCGCCTAACCTACCTTTGCACCGCCGCAGGTTAGAAAACTTTTTTCAGGTACAGAGGCGCAGTAATTCAGGGGCTTGCCATGCAAATCGGGGTTAAAATGGGGTACGCACATCACGACAGGGTAAACGTGATTTACTCACTGGCTGGCAGTAGGTACACAGTAGGTACGCAGCAGAACGGAGAGGCCACACAATGACCCCGCAGCAAATAGCCGCCCTGACAGTCGCAGAACTGGAGTATTCAGGCCACAGCATTACAGCAGCCGACCAGAGAGAGATACAGCGCAGCGTCACTGATGATATTGCCCGGCGTAAACGGTTCGGGGAGATGATGCGAGCGCCTGCCTACCAGTGGAAGAAGCCAGCGCCGCGCAGGTAGATACGGGATTATTCCGCATGTAACTTATGCGTATTAAGCAAATTACCTTTATTCACCTTTACAGAATTGTGAGTGCGTCAGTATCGTTATCCTTCCGATTCGCATTTATTCAGGATTTGCATGTACCAGCTAAAGATAACCATCCGAGACAGCAAACCACCAATATGGCGGCGTGTGCTGGTTCCAGAGCAAATCCCCTTTAGTGAACTTCACGCGGTGATCCAGTTGGCTTTTGGCTGGAATGACGAACATCTGTATATGTTCGAGAAAGGCCGTAAAGGTGATCTAGGTAGCGAGTATCGCGTATGTGGTGAGGGTGAAAGCATGGGTAATGCGGCAATCACGCCACTATGGGCGGCGATCCAGAATGAGGGTGACAAGCTGGTTTACACGTATGACTTTGGCGACTGGTGGGATTGTCTTATTGTGCTGGAGAAGCAAACCCATGATACCAGTATCCAGCCTGTTAGCTGTCTGCGTGGGAAGGGTACTACCCCGGCGGAAAATTCGGGGGGATTGCATGGTTACAATGAATTGCTCTTACAGGCCAGAGAATCTGATAATCCTGAACAAGCCGAGATCCGCAATTTCCTGATGCTGGATATTGAACGCCGGGTTTACGACCTGAACAACATTAACGACAGATTGCAGGCTCTTAACTGACCCGCATGTATTCGCCTGATATTGCGTTATCAGCGCCGCCACTATCTCGCACAACGGCACACTGTCCCGGTAAACCGTAGCGCACGACCGTAGCGCTGGTTTCACCGCCACGGTTTACCTGCCGCGATTCATACACTGTCACCCGCTCAAGCAACCCATTATCAACCATGCTTTCAAGAGTTCGCCGGGTGGATTCGAGCTGGTGGCGTTTACCGAATGATCCCATTCCATGAAGCAGGTAGGCCACGCCCGATACATCGAACGGCGGCGCACCAATCTCACCTGTCACCCATTCGAGGTTATCCGGCTTGAAGTAACTGAGTATCTCTTTTTTACGGCTGGTTATTCTCATGGCTGGCTGATTCCTTATTGTGGGATAGAGGTATCATACAATAAGATGTGCGGCGGCAAGATTGTGACCGTGAAGTTTAAGCCATCAATGGAGAAGGAGAGCGCCTACGAACAGCCCTAGCGAGAGATAAATGTGTATAGGAATGTGTATAGGCATGAAAATAAAAACTCATGAAATGGCTTGAGGTAAGGCTTTGTTGTGATTCGTTCTACTCCCTTCGCCCGCTCCAATCCTTCTCTGATGCATCCACCCGAAACTTTTCTACATTCTTCGTAACGCTTTGGTGCGATACCGACGCGAAATTCAAACTCAGACCATTCCTCACCTTGTTGGTGAAAGAGACCCTGACCCCAGGGGCAGGGAATGAAGAAGACACGCTGGCGACGGATAAGAATAAACGGCGGAGGCTATTGACCTCCGTGGTGGCTGGCAGCGTTGACGTTGCACCGCTGGCTTCTGCAATGGGCCTGGGGGAAGTGGGCATCCCTGGCCCGCAAGCTGGAGGCCACGGGTTCAGATAATATTATCGTTCCTTCCCGGCACGTGAGCTGGTTCGCAACCGGCGTGCGTAGCGTTGATGACACGCTGCCTGCTGAATACTGGTCAGGTGACACGTGAGCTTGGTCACATTTTACGCCCCGTTTTAGTCAATATGATGCTAAGCTGCTGAAAGATTTAGGCGTGATGCTGACCGTGCAACTGATGCAGGCCGGTTATATCTCAGTCACTCGGTCTTTGGCGCTGACCAGTGAGTCTAAGGTCTGGTTTGCCCGCAAAGGTTTCACGGACTTTGGCTCTGCCAGCCAGTACTATCGCCCTCTGCAACAGCAAGACACCTTGCTGACCGAGAAAACATCCATCACCTGGGATACCCATTATTGTGCCGTGACGTATATTCAGGATGCCGCTGGGGCCGGAACCCATGCGGATTATGGCTATCGTTTCCTGACGCCCAATCACCTCATCGATCCTAACGATAACCATCAGTTAGTCTCTCTGGACGCTTGGGGACGGCCGACCAGCTCTCGGTTCTGGGGGGCTGAAAACGGCGTGGCGCAGGGGTACACACAGCCTTCGACAGAAAAAGTACCTTCCCCGTCCCGACGATGGTAGAAGAGGCGCTGGCTATCATTACCACGATCCCGGTGGCGCAATGTCTGGTCTATTGTGACAGCAGCTGGATGGCGGCCGAATCGTCGCGGATGCCGCCTCACACATTCTGTATGCCGACACTCACTACTTCGATGCAATAGGCCGGGAATATCAGGTTAAAACGGCAAAAGGAGACTTCAGGAGAACGCTGTTCACGCCGTGGTTTACGTTTGCTGAAGACGTGAACGATACGGCATCCCAGTAACAAATAACGCCCTGCTCCCTGGGGTCTCAATGCCGGGAGTAGGGCGCGTAGTTAACTATCGAGAGAAATCTATGCATACATCGCTGTTCAGCCACACCCCTTCGGTCACGGTTCTCGACAACCGGGGCCTGAGCGTCCGCAGTATCGAATATCACCGTCATCCTGACACCCTGACCACCACCAACGAACGTATCACCCGGCAGCAGTATAATCCTGGCGGGTTTCTGAGCCGCAGCGCCGACCCGCGCCTGCAGGCGACGGGCCTGGCAAACTTCACGTACATCACTGACCTGGCCGGTAACGTGCTGTGCGCCCAGGGCGTGGACAACGGCACCACCGTGAGCCTGAACGACGTGGCCGGGCGGCCTTTTATCGCGGTCAGCAATGTCGGCGTCACCGGAGACAAGAGCGAGGCGGTGACGCACACCTGGCAGTATGAAGCAGCTTCACTCGCCGGGCGTCCGCTGAGCGTGACGGTACAGGTCACAGGCAAAACCGCCCGCATTGCGGAGCGCTTTGTATACGCAGGCAACAGTGCGGCAGAAAAAAAGCTGAACCTGGCGGGGCTGTGCATCAGCCATTACGATACCGCCGGTCAGGAACAGACCGACGCGATAGCCCTGACCGGCGTACCGCAGTCCGTCACCCGTCGCCTGCTGAAAGACGCCGATAACCCGGATAACGTGGCCGACTGGCAGGGGGCGGATGCATCTGCCTGGAACGAGTTGCTGGGCGCAGAAACGCTGACCACGCAGAGCACCGCCGACGCGACTGGCGCCGTCCTTACCACCACCGATGCAAAAGGTAACGTACAGCGCGTGGCGTATGACATAGCTGGCCTGCTGGCGGGCAGTTGGCTGACGCTGAAAGGCGGCCAGGAGCAGGTCATCGTGAAATCGCTGACCTGTTCCGCCGCCGGGCAGAAACTGCGCGAAGAACACGGCAACGGCGTGGTGACCACCTACTCATATGAACCTGAGACGCAGCGCCTGACGGGGATTAAAACCGAACGTCCGGCGGGACACACCTCAGGGGCAAAAGTCCTGCAGGACCTGCGCTACGACTACGACCCTGTGGGCAACGTGCTGAGCATCCGCAACGACGCGGAAGAGACGCGCTTCTGGCGAAATCAGAAAGTGGTGCCGGAAAATACCTACGTTTACGACAGCCTGTACCAGCTGGTCAGCACCACCGGGTGCGAGATGGCAAACGCGGGCCAGCAGAGCAGTAAGTTCCCTACCGCCGCCATCCCCCTGCCGACAGACAGTGCCGCTTTCACCAGATACACCCGCACTTACGCCTACGATAACGGCGGCAATCTGACGCGGATTCGCCACAACGCGGCGGCGACCAACAACCGCTACACCACGGATATCACGATAAGCGACCGCAGCAACCGGGGCGTGTTGAGCACGCTGGCAAAAAGTCCGTCGGATGTGGACGGGCTGTTCACGCCGGGCGGACAGCAAAAACAGCTGCAGCCGGGTCAGACGCTGAACTGGACGGCGCGCAACGAGCTGCTGAAAGTGAGTCCTGTACAGCGCGACGGCAAGGCGAGCGACAGCGAAAGCTACCGCTATGACTGCGGCAGTCAGCGCGTCCTGAAGGTGAGCACGCAGCAAACCGGGAACAGCACGCAGACGCAGCGGGCGCTGTACCTGCCGGGGCTGGAGCTGCGAACCACCCAAACCGGCAGTACGGAAACGGAAAGCCTGCAGGTCATCACCGTGGGTGAGGCGGGCCGGGCGCAGGTGCGGGTGCTGCACTGGGCGGCGGGCAAACCGGCGGGCGTGAACAACGACCCGCTGCGCTACAGCTACGACAATCTCACCGGCGGCAGCCAGCTGGAGCTGGACGGCAGCGGCAACTTGATTAGCATGGAAGAGTACTACCCGTACGGCGGCACGGCCATTCTGGCGGCCAGAAGCCAGACTGAAGCCAACTATAAAACTATCCGTTACTCGGGCAAAGAGCGGGACGCGACGGGGCTGTATTACTACGGCTACCGCTATTATCAGCCGTGGGTAGGCCGCTGGCTGAGCGCTGACCCTGCGGGCACGGTGGACGGGCTGAATCTGTATTTGCTGGTAGGAAACAATCCTACGTCTTTCCATGACAGCAATGGATTACTCCGTGAAGGACAAAGCGCAAGGAAATTAGTCGGAGAAGCCTTTGTTCACCCTTTACATATGCAGGTGTTTGAACGCATATCCATTGAAAAAAATATCGCCATGAGCGTCAGAGAGGCTGGTACTTTTACTATTACAGCTTTGGGCGAAGGGGCTGCAGCAAAGGGCCATAATATTCTTGAGAAAACCATTAAACCTGGATCTCTGAAATCGTCTTATGGGGAAAAAGCTGGGGCGGCGCTTGAACAGGCAAAAGCAAGCGGCTTTGTGGGTCGGGTTGGCAAGTGGGATAAATCTGGAGTGCAGGGAATTTATGCTCATAACAAAGCTGGTGGAGAGGATTTAGCTTACCCAATAAGTCTTACTTCTACTATGGATAATGAATTGGTGAATTCGTGGATCAAACATAAAGTGATCACGCCGTACACCGGTGATTATGATATGCACGATATTATTAAATTCTCGGGGGGGAGAGGTCACATACCCGCAGCGGAAAGTGCTGAAGAAAGAGGTGTAAAAGATCTGATTAACAGGGGGGTTGCGCAAGTTGATCCCTCCAGACCTTTCGAATTGACGGCTATGAATGTTATTCGTCACGGGCCTCAGGTCAGTTTTGTCCCTTACATGTGGGAGTATGAAAACGATAAGGTGGTTAAAGATAACGGCTACCTTGGCATAGTTGCCCGGCCAGGGCCATTCCCGGTAGCGATGGTGCATAAGGGCGCATGGAGTATTTTTGATACCAGTGAGGAGTTGTTTAACTTTTATGCATCCACGAATACAGCGCTACCAACACACTGGCAGCAGAGCTTCATTGAAAGAGGCAATGGCATGGTGTCTACTCCTCAACATGCCCCTCTTATTGATAAGCGCCGTACTGTACAACAACGATGGCAAAAAGTTGCCAGCTAAGCGCTAGGATCCTGAAGAGATAAAAAGGATTAACAGGCTCAACGGCCTGTTAATCTTTTATGTTAACTCTATATAACAGAAATAAATTTACCCGGTTTTATTAACGCTTTTCCCTGTGACTTACGGTAAGCGTTAGCATCGCGCAGAGAATAAGCGCAGCCGCAATATTCCTGCTGATAAAACTGCTCGCGTTTGCAGATCTCTACCGTGCGCGCGGAGCCGCCTTGCTTACGCCAGTTGTGGGTCCAGTAAAACATTCCCGGATGACGAGCCGCCGCCCGCTGGCCGCAGTCGCAGACCTGCTCAAAATTCTTCCAGCGTGAAATCCCCAGAGAACTGCAAATTGCACCGAAACCGTGCCCTGCGGCATAAAGCGCGGTGCGCTCAAGGCGCATATCAAAACAGACCGTGCAGCGGGCTCCACGCTCGGGTTCCCACTCCATGCCTTTCACACGCGCAAACCAGTTATCGACGTCATAATCCGCGTCGATGAAGGGCACGCCATGTTGCTCAGCAAAACGCTTATTCTCTTCCTTGCGGATGAGATATTCCTGTTGCGGATGGATATTGGGGTTGTAGAAAAAAATCGTAAAGTCGATGCCAGAGGCAAGCAAAGCCTCTATCACTTCGGAAGAGCAGGGCGCGCAGCAGGTATGCAGCAGCAACTTGCTTGCGCCGTCCGGCAGCGTCAGTTTTGGGCGCTTAAATTCGGTGGTGGTCATGGTTTGTCGGCGGAAAGAAGGAAAATAGCGAGAATTGTACCACTAAAAATGTGGTCAATGGGCTTTGCCAACCGAGAGTGAGGCGGGAGGCTGTTTCTCCCGCCTTAAAGAACTGCTATGCCAGCCCCGATAAATGCATCCCGACGTACCGCTCGTAGCGGCTCTTTTTCAGGAACGTTAAATCAACCAAAACCAGCCCGTCGACGCAGTTGTTGAAGGCCGGATCGCTGCCGAAATCAATAAACTGTACGCCGCCCGGTTCGCAGAGTTCTGAATACTGCTTATAGAGGGTCGGAATGCCGCAGCCCATATTACTGAGCAGTGATTTTAAGCGGGTGAGATCTTCACCGTAGTCTTCCCCTTTGAACTGCGCCAGCACGGCGGGAAGGCTCGCCGGGTATGGGCTACGCGAGGCGGCAAGCGGATGGCTCGCCGGGAACCACAGTCGGTAAAACGCCACCAGAAGATCGCGTGCGTCCGGCGGCAGGCCTCCGGAAATAGATACCGGGCCGAACAGATAGCGGTACTGCGGGTAACGGGCGAGATAAGCGCCAATGCCCGACCATAAATAGTCCAGGCCACGGCGGCCCCAGTAGCGAGGCTGAATAAAGCTGCGCCCCAGCTCGATACCGTGCTGCAGCACATCGTCCATCTTCTCGTCGTAGTGAAACAGGCTGTAGCTGTACAGCCCGTCTACGCCGCGTTTTTCAATCTGGCGTGCGGTTGGCATAAAGCGGTATGCGCCGACGATCTCCAGATCCTGTTCGTCCCAGAGGATCAAATGCAGGTAATCGTCATCATAACGATCCACATCCCGGCGTTTGCCGCACCCTTCACCCACGGCGCGAAAGGCAATCTCACGCAGCCGCCCCAGCTCGCGCAGCAGCGGAGCCTCTTCTTTTGAGTCGCTGCGCTGCCAAAGATAAATCACTTTGTCGTCGGCGGTGCGGCCCAGGCATTCCGCTTTTGCCAGCTCCCGGCGCAGCGTGGCGCGGTCTTCCGCCCGGGCAATGGCGCTTTCCGTCGTGAACTTGCCTGAAAGCCCTTTGCCCAGCAGCTGAACGTGCTGGCGGCACTTCCTGGCCAACTCTCGCGGGGCCTGCTGCGGGCTATGCCAGCTTTCCCACGGAATACGCTGACCAAGGGTTACCGGCAGGTTGGAGTTGCGGCGGCGAAACATCTGCTGCATCAGCAGCACCATCGGCAGCGCAGGGGAAACCAGCGCGCTGGCATAAAACAGTGCGCTGTTCCGGGCATGAATAAACGCCGGCAGCAGCGGCACGCGGTATTTTGCGGCAAGCTTAATAAAGCCGGTGTGCCAGTGCCCGTCGGCAATGCCCTGGCGAGATAAACGAGAAACTTCGCCCGCCGGGAAGAAAATCAGCACGCCGCCGTTTTGCAGCTGCCTGTCCATCAGCACAAGGGACGATTTAGGCGTGCGCCCGTTGATATTGTCGACCGGAATAAACAGCGAGCTAAGCGGCTCGAGGTGATTAAGCAGGCGGTTGGTCACCACTTTGACATCCCGGCGAACGCGGGAAACGGCGTACAGCAGCGCCAGCCCGTCAAGGGTGCCGGTTGGGTGGTTGGACATAATCACCACGGGGCCGTGTTCGGGGATGTTTTCTAATTCGCGGGGAGAGATATTGCAGCGGATGTGTAGGTGATCCAGGACTTGTTCAATCATATCCAGCCCGCGGAGGTGCGGATTATTGTTGGCAAAGGCCTGGAATTCTTCCTCATGCAGCAGGCGTCTTAACAGGTTTTTTTGCCAGGGCGCGGGCCTTGCCTGGGGCCACAGGTCGTCAAGTACGTTATCGAGACTAAACATATTCGCTCCTCTTACCGTTCTGGGCACGACGGTAGAAGATCAAGATGAACGTTGCGTGTCAGCGAGGTGACGTTTCAGGGATGTGGGACGCGAGAGGAGGCCAGTCGCGTCGATTTTTTATCCTGTTGGACCAGATACGTGGACAAAAAACGGGGTATTTGGCTCAGTTGACAGAGTAAACCCGGACGAAGAGTAGGCTAAATCCAGATGTTGCGTGAAAGAAACGTAATAATATTTAATATATTGTTTTTAAAGTGTTTTATTGCACGTAATGAGGCATTTTGTTGTCAAGCGTTAAGCGCATTTAATGAAAGTTTTATATCGTAAAATGAGAGTTAAATCGACTTTTACTCTAAAAAGCATCAATTAAGCAATAAAGTTGCTCTACCCCTTGCCTGTTTTTCGAAGATCTACGCTACAGTAGCCGCCGCTGGCGGAATGCCAGCCTATGATTAAAAAACAGCAACAGAACGCCGTGAGCGGCGTTTTATCAACACCGCATCAAAAAAGATAACCTATGGGAGTTCACAGATGAGTCACTCTGCGACAAAAACAAAAACCTTTTTCGGGCATCCGTACCCGTTAAGTTCGCTCTTCCTCACCGAAATGTGGGAACGTTTTTCCTTCTACGGGGTTCGCCCGCTGCTCATTCTGTTTATGAGTGCGGCGCTGCTTCAGGGCGGGATGGGGCTGCCGATTGAGCAGGCTTCCGCGATTGTCGGTATTTTCGCCGGCGGCGTGTACATCACCTCTTTACCGGGCGGCTGGCTGGCCGATAACTGGCTCGGGCAGCGCCGCGCCGTTTGGTATGGCTCGCTGATTATTGCGCTTGGGCACCTCTCGATTGCGCTGTCGGCATTCGTGGGCAACACCTTCTTCTTTGTCGGCCTGCTGCTGATCGTCCTGGGAACCGGGTTGTTCAAAACCTGTATTACCGTGATGGTCGGGACGCTGTACAAAAAAGAAGATACCCGCCGCGACGGGGGCTTTTCGCTGTTTTACATGGGCATCAACATGGGCTCATTTATCGCCCCGCTGATCATCGGCCCGCTGCATGAGAAATACGGCTGGCACATGGGCTTTGGCCTGGGCGGGCTGGGCATGCTGGTTGCGCTGTTCATCTTCCGCTTCTATGCCATTCCGCAAATGCGCCGCTACGACAAAGAAGTCGGGCTGGACTCCACCTGGAATCACCCGACGACCGAACGTAAAAACGTCGGTAAATGGGTAACGCTTGCGATGGTGCTGCTAGCCGGGCTGGTGGTGCTGATCGCCAACGGGACAATTCCATTCAACCCGACGGTTATCGCCAAAAGCTCCGCGTACATTATTTCCACCTGCGTGGGCCTCTACTTCCTGTTCATGTTCTTCTTTGCCGGGTTAACCAGCAGCGAGCGTTCACGCCTGCTGGCCTGCCTGATCCTGCTGGTTGCGGCGGCATTCTTTTGGTCTGCCTTCGAGCAGAAGCCGACCTCCTTCAACATCTTTGCGCGTGACTACACCGACCGCCAGATGGGCAGCTTCGAAATCCCGACCATTTGGTTCCAGTCGATCAACGCGCTGTTTATTATCCTGCTGGCACCGGTGTTTAGCTGGTTCTGGCCGTCGCTGGCTAAGCGCAACCTTAATCCGAGCAGCATGACGAAGTTCGTTATCGGCATTCTGTTTGCGGCGGCAGGCTTTGCGGTAATGATGGCGGCAGCAAACCAGGTGCTGGCGACGCAGAGCGGCGTTTCTCCGTTCTGGCTGGTCGGAAGCATCCTGCTGCTGACCCTCGGCGAGCTTTGCCTCAGCCCGATTGGCCTGGCAACCATGACCCTGCTGGCACCGCAGAAAATGCGTGGCCAGGTGATGGGGCTGTGGTTCTGCGCCAGCGCGCTGGGCAATCTCGCGGCGGGTATCATGGGCGGGCATATCAAAAAGGATCAGCTTAGCTCGATGCCGGAGCTGTTCTCCCACGTGTCTATTGCCCTGGTCATCTGCGCCATTGTGCTGGCCGCGCTGATTATTCCGGTGAGAAGCATGCTGAGAAATGCGGACGCCAACGAAGCCAAATAACGGCTTTTAAACATCTTGCCCGGTAACCTTCTGCGGGTTACCGGGTTTTACCCCGAAGAGATTCAGTACTGATACTTCTTATCCAAAACCCGGCAGGTTGTATAGGCTCCGGCGGCACACAGCAGCGCAGGGGCAAAATAGCTGTGGTCCATATGGGTAAATTCCATCACCAGCGCCACGGCCGTTACCGGCATCTGCATCGAAGCGGCCAAAAACGCGGCCCCGCCGACCAGCGCAAAGCTGCCCACGTCCCCGCCAGGGAAGACAAACTGCCAGACCACGGCCAGCAGCAGGCTCAGCAAAGCACCCACCGTTAAGCCCGGCGTCAGCAACCCTCCCTCAGCGCCACCGCGCAGGACGGCGAGGATCACCAGCATTTTCAGCGCCAGCAGTATCGCGGCATAGTCAACGCTCAGGCCATTACTAATGGCAAGCTGCATTGGGCCTTTGCCGTTGCCCGGCAGCTGTGGGAACCACAGGCTAAGCGCTGCCAGCAGCGCAAAGGCCAACAGGCAAAATACCGGCATCTGCCAGTTGGTTTTTACCTGCGTTCTCACTTTGGTTGTCGCTTTGCGAAACAGCCAGGCGGCATAGCCGAGCAGCGGGCTGACCACAATGGCCCAGGCTATAAACGCGTGGGGAAGCGCAAAAGAGGCGAAGTGATACTGCGATTCATCCCCCAGTCCAAGCGTCGCAACCCAGGCCGCCACCGCAGAGGTGATGACCGCCGCCAGCGCTTTCTCCCAGCTAAACGAAAGCAGCAAGACCTCGAGGGTGAACAGCGCCCCGGCCAGAGGAACGTTATACACCGCAGCAAGGCCTGCGCCCGCACCGCAGGCAATCAGCGTGCGGGTTTCGTCCGGCGGCAGGCTGAACTTCCGCGCGAGAATACCCGCCGCCAGCGCGCCCATTTCTCGAGGAGCAACTTCACGCCCAAGCGGTGAACCCAGCGCGACGGTGATGATTTGCAGCAATGCATGAATAGTGGTGGTGCCGGCCGGCATCGGCACCGCAGGATTGGCGACGGCAGCGGCAATAGACACTCTCTTTTTGCCGTAACGCGCCAGCAGCCACCAGCCAAACCCGGCGACGGCGCCACCGCCAATAATTGCGGCCACGCGGCGCAGATGCGAGGCATCAGTTACGCCCTGAAGAAACGTCTCGCTGCCCACCAACTGGTCGATGCTGTAGCCAAAAGCCAGGTGCTGAATAGCGTGTAAAATCAGCGCGAGAAGCATGCCCGCTATACCGGCGAGAATGCCGGTAAGTACGACGGCAACCAGGCGTCCAGGATAGTTTTTAGCGTCAGCCTGCTCAGTTTGCTGGGTCATGTCGGGATCCTTAACGCGGGCAAAACTGGATGATAAGGGAGAAGAATTAAACATTTAGTATAAATGTAGCATTCATCATGCCCGAGTCATCCCGGCTTTTCCCGGCGTAAAATCCCTCCGGCTCAGTGAGCTTTCTGGCATGCGGCTATCAGCATGCCTGCCAGAGCAGCACCGCCCAGCAGCCGGAAGGCGGTTGCCCAGTCGCCCATATCAGGGGCCTGCCCGAGAACAACCGAGAGTACAGCCAGCATCATTGCCCCCGCCATATACTGGCTGGTGGCCATCAGCGCGCTGGCGCGTCCCTGCTGGGCGAGCGGAGTGGCTGAAAGGCCGACGGCGAACATCGCGGGGAAGATTAACCCGTGGCCAATCCCGCTGAGCGCAATCCCGCCGATAAAGACCGCAGACAGCGGCGACGCTAAGCCGACGGAAATCAGCCACAGCCCCAGCGCCGAACAGGCGAACCCGGCGGCCAATACGGTTGCGTTGGCGTAGCGGGCGGTCAGGCGGGTATACAGCGCATTGCCCGCCACGATAAGCAGCGCGAGCGGCGTGAACATCAGCCCGGTGGTGACGGCATCCTGCTGCAAAGTCTGCTGCCAAAGTAGGGTCATGGCGTAAAACTGGCTGCCAACGCTTGCCATATAACAGGCGCTGCTGAGCCAGCCTGTTTGCAAGCCCGGCAGGGTGCGAAGCGAGCGGGCCAGTAATGGCTGTGGCGCATAGCGCTCGTGCAGGATAAACAAGATCCCCATGGCAACGGCGATGCGATTAGCCAGATAGTCGGCCTGCCCGGTTTCGCCATAGCGCATCAGCGCCCATACCAGCGCTCCGGCGGCGAAACAGCCCACCAGCGAACCCATGCCTGGCCGCTGTGCCTCACCCTGCGGGCTGAGCGGTAAAAAATCCCGCCGAACCAGCCAGAGTGCGATAAGCCCCGGCGGCACGTTAATAAAGAAAATGGTTCGCCAGTCCAGCGCGGCCAGTATGCCGCCCAACATCACGCCCGCGACTAATCCCAGCGCGCCGATAGCGCTCCAGATTGCCAGCGCCCGCCGATGCGCCTCGCCGTGAAACCGTTGCGCCATCAGCGCCAGAACGGCAGGCTGCAGCAACGCCGCCGCCATCCCTTGCCCGCAGCGGGCGGCGAGCAGCAACGTGCCGTTTTGCGCCAGTCCGCCCAGCGCCGAAGAAAGTAGAAACAGCGCCATGCCGAGGCTGAACATGCGGCGGGCGCCAAGCCGATCGCACAGGCTACCGCCCGCCAGCAACAGGGCGGCAAACGCCAGGCCATAGAGGGAAACAACCCACTGCATCTCGCTGAGAGAAAGGTTTAGATCCTCAGCCAGCGTAGGCAGCGCGACGTAGACAATCGCATAGTCCAGCGCGATCAGCGCCTGCGCTATTCCCGGCGCGAACAAAGCGCTATAGCGCCCGGAAGCGGCGGCGGGTACCGCATAAGTTTGTGTCATCGGCGTTTCCTGCTATTTTCTTTTAGATGAATAAGTTTCATCGATTAATGTGCGTGGATAACAGGCTACGCCTTTATTTATAGTGCAATCAAAATCATATTATTCAGCAAAGGATGAGTTAAATTCATTCATGAAGAATCGTCGACTTCCGCCACTCACGGCCGTTCGGGCCTTTGACGCCGTGGCCCGCCACGCCAGTTTTAAAGCCGCGGCTGACGAAATTGGCGTCACGCCTACCGCCATCAGCCACCAAATCCGCCTGCTGGAGGACTCGCTGGAGCAGCGGTTATTCATTCGTTCGGCTCGCGGTGTGGCGCCCACCCCGGCGGGGGAGATTCTGTTTCGTGCTTCCGGGAACATTTTCACCACGCTGCGGGACGCCGTTGAGTCTATAGCCACGATCTCTCACCCCGGCACGCTCACGCTCAGCACCACCTCGAATTTCCTGACTAACTGGCTGGTACCGCGTTTGCCTGCTTTGCATCAGCGTTATTCCTCGCTGGAGCTGCGCTTTCACAGCAGCGTGGCGCTGGCCGATCTCAACGGCACCACGGCGGACTGCGCCGTGCGCTACAGCATGCAGGCCGACGAATCTCTCGACAGCACGCTGCTGCATAGCGACAGGTTTGTGCTGGTGGCCAGCCCGCAGCTGAAGCTCAGGAGCGTGAAGGATCTGCCGGGGATGACGCTCTTCCATATTGATAACCGCCACGTGCCGAGCCCGGAGCCCAGTTGGCAGCACTGGAAATCGGTATTTGGGCCGGAGAATTTGGACGTGCAGACCGGGATTCATTTTGATGACGAAACGCATGCGATTCAGGCGGCCATTGCCGGACAGGGGATCTTGCTGGCGAGCGAACTGCTGATTCGCCGCGCGCTTCAGCAGGGGTTATTGCATATCGCGCTGCCGGGCGCGCTCCCTGGAGCGAATTACTACTTTGTCAGCAGCCGCGAAAAGGCCAGGAGAGAGGACGTGCAGCAGGTTAAGGCGTGGCTGCAGCAGGAGTTTCACGCTGGAGAGTAGGGTTGCCCCACCTTTTTTGCCTCTTTGTCACAAATATCCATGATTATGCAGGACTGGTTAATATTCCGTTCACTTCCAGCCTTGTTTTATATGCAGCAGCCGCACCGGTGAACGTGTTCGGGGGATAATGCCATCCCCCGAACAGCCCC